>CAZJCI010000145.1:0-6033 GCA_964544455.1 uncultured Oscillospiraceae bacterium | reverse complement strand
CGATAAACACTATAACTCTGCGCCATGTTCAAAGCTTATGGCATATGTGCCGTATATAAAACGTGACAGTCTTATGTCGCATATGATTGAAACGCTTATAAAATAAAGATTGTTAAAAATGTGACATAAATGTTTTTATATTTCGAGTCAAAATGACTTTTTCTTAATAAAAATATAATAATTAACATATTGGTATATATTCTGTACATATTTGTATGTATAATGTAATTGTATGTTTCTTACAAAAGAAACAAAATAATTTGAAAGGATTTTGTGAAAATGAGTACCAACACAAAAAGAAGCAGTTTTACCGGCAAGCTTGGATTCGTCTTGGCGGCAGCAGGCTCCGCAGTGGGGCTGGGGAATATATGGAGGTTCCCTTATCTTGCGGCAAAATACGGTGGAGGAATTTTCCTTCTGGTATATATTTTGCTTGCGATTACTTTTGGATTCGCCCTTATGGCGGCGGAAATTTCATTGGGACGTAAAACGGGACTTTCGGCAATAAGCGCGTTTAAGTTGCTGGATAAAAAATATACTTTCGTAGGCTATCTTGCCTCGATTGTGCCGATAATTATTTTGCCGTATTATTCCGTAATCGGCGGTTGGGTTCTTAAATATTTGGCAATGTTTATAACTGGAAACGGCAATAAAACCGCCGACGGCGCAGGCGAGTTTTTCGGCAGTTTTGTCGGAAAGAACGTTGAACCTATCGTTTGGTTTGCAATATTTATCGGCGTAACTTTGCTTATTGTTGCCTTGGGCGTTGAAAAAGGCGTGGAAAACGCAAGTAAGATAATGATGCCGATACTTGTTATTCTTACCGTATTTATAGCGATTTATTCCATGTCTCTTCCCGGCGCAGTGAAAGGTATTAAGTATTACCTTGTCCCCGATTTTTCAAAATTCACACCCATGACGGTGGTTGCGGCTGTGGGACAGCTGTTTTATTCAATGTCGCTTGCAATGGGAATTATGATTACATACGGATCTTATATGAAAAAGAACGTTAATATTGAAAATTCCGTTCATCAAATCGAATTGTTCGATACGGGTATAGCGTTCTTTGCTGGACTTATGATTATTCCCGCCGTGTTTGCAGTTGGCGACGGCGACGTTAAAAAAGGTCCAAGCCTTATGTTTGTGGCTCTTCCCAAAGTATTCGAAAGTATGCCAGGCGGCGATATAATCGGAGCGATTTTCTTCATTTTGGTTTTGTTTGCCGCGCTTACTTCTTCCATTTCGCTTGCGGAAACAATTATTTCAATTATTTGCGATAAATTCCACTTAAAGAGAAGAACGGCAATAGTTACGGTTCTTGTTGGTTCTTTAATTTTGGGACTTCCGTCCTCGCTTGGATTCGGTGCGTGGAGCAATATAACTCCTTTAAATATGGATTTACTTACTTTCTTTGATTTCTTAAGTAATAATCTTCTTATGCCGATTGTTGCTCTTTGCACGTGTTTATTTATTTCATATTCCATAAAAACAACCGCATTGGAAGAAGAAATAGAACTGAGCGGAAAATTCAGAAATAAAACTCTTTTCAGAGTTGTTATAAAATATGTTGCCCCCATTTTCTTGGTAATTATTTTGATTTCTTCGATCCTTAGCGGTCTTGGCGAAGCGGGAATACTTCCCGACAAAATTGCCAATATATTTGTGATTTAATTTGAATTATAATTAATTAAATAAGGTGAAAAGTACCTCCGAAGCAAAATGCTTCGGAGGTACTTTTTGTCAGTGTTTATATGAAACGCAATCAAATCCAAATGATTTAAAAATATCCGTGTTTGTGTTTGGCTTTTCTTTTTCGTCAAAATTCGGTGTATATTCCGCACCGATGAGCTTATATTTTGCTCCTGTCAAGGTATTATAGGGCAAAAGCTCAACTTTTATTTGTTCTTTATACGGCAATAAAAATTTTGCCGCTTGGTTAAGTTCGTCGTTGCTGTCGTTTATTTTTGGAATTAAAGGCATACGCACGGTGAAACTGCGACCTTTTTCAGCTGTGTTTTTTATGTTGCTTAAAATAATTTCGTTATTAACGCCGGTTAGCTCCTTGTGTTTTTGATTGTCGATTTCTTTTAAGTCGATATATATATCGTCGGTTTCGTCAATAATATTCGAAAACAATTCTTGATTGCAAAACGCCGATGTTTCTATGCCTGTTCTGATTCCGTTTTTGTGCAAAAGCTTAAAACATTCAAACACGAATTCTCCCTGCATTGTGGGTTCGCCGCCCGAAAAAGTGATACCGCCTCCGTTATGAAAAAATACCTTATATTTTTTTAATCGTTCAACCAATTGTTCGGGGGTGTACGGAGTGCCGGAAATTTTTAAAATGTTCAGCGGGCATACTTTAACGCATACGCCGTACGGTTGACATTCGGTATGTTTACAGGGAAAACATTTTTCGCAGTTTCCGCAGTGTACGCATTTGTCTTTGTTTTTTATGAGTTGCGGTATTGCCGAAAGTCCTTCGGGGTTATGACACCAAATGCATCTTAGTGGACAACCTTTCATAAAAACGGTTACTCTCATTCCGGGACCGTCGTGTACGGCAAATTCTTTTATATCGAATACAATTCCTTTTTTTTCGGTCATAGTTTTTTTCCTTTTTCTATATTTGATAATTTGATTAAACAACAATTTGCTTTAATATCAAGTATACGAATTATTTTGGTAATTGCTAAGAAAAATTGGCAAAACCCATTATATAAATACTTCAATATAATATACTAACACAGCTGATTTGTCAACGCGAAAAAGGTAAATATAATAAGAATTTTTTCATAAAATGTCAAAAGCGGAAGTATGCTTCATCGAAATTTGCGCGAGCGTCTGAACAATATAATATGAGTTGCGGTAATATTGTGAGGGTAGTTATGAAAACAAACTATGGACAATTTATTTACAATAAAAAGAGATTATTAAAATTAACGGAGGGAAAACTTGCCGAATACACAGATATGAGTGTTCGACATCTTCGTAATATCGAAAAAGGCATTACTATGCCAAAATTGGACACCATAATAAAACTCGGCGATGCTTTGAATAAAATCTACATAAAAATCTGTGAAAGGACAATTTTATCGCAAATCAATTCACAAATATTTTTTATGCCGGTTGAATAATATTGGCGGTTTTACATTGATTTTACAAGAACCGTGTTTTTGAATTTGCATAACGGATATATAATTACTTTAAAGATGAAAGGGGATGAATTAAATTATTACTTATAATGACATTAAAAATAATAGTTCGATTACGACGTATATCAAGCACGCCGACAAATCTTTGGAAAGTCTGGGATATACCGAACACAGTTTTCAGCACGTAACAAAAGTGGCAAATACGGCGGCTTATATTTTAAAAGAGTTGAAATATGACGCTCACACCGTGGAGCTTGCAAAAATTGCCGGCTATATGCACGATATTGGTAATCTTGTGAACAGAGTCGATCATTCGCAAAGCGGAGCGATAATGGCTTTCAGAATTCTTGACAGAATGGAAATGCCTGATGACGATATTGCAACAATTGTTACGGCAATAGGTAATCACGACGAAGGAACTGGCGTTGCGGTAAATCCCGTTGCGGCGGCGCTTATTATTGCCGATAAATCCGACGTCAGAAGAAGCAGAGTGCGAAACAGAGATCGTTCGTTGTTTGATATTCATGACAGAGTTAATTATTCCGTTGCAAGTTCTATGCTTGAACTTGACATTGCGAAGAAGCATATTACGTTGAAACTTGAAATTGACACGGAAATAAGTTCGGTTATGGAATATTTTGAAATATTTATCGGACGAATGATTATGTGCCGAAAGGCGGCGGAAAGATTAGAGCTTGTTTTTAAGCTTATTATAAACGGTCAACAGCTTATTTAAGCTGATATACAGACTGTTTTGAAATTTGTTGTTGGCGTTCCGATTTTTTGAATGTTACGAAATTAACAATTGTGTTTAAAGAATGAACTTTATACGTAAAAATTGGAAAAAATGAAAAATTCGCTTGCAAATTAAAAAGTTATGATGTATAATATCTTTATAATGGGGCAGAAGTGGTGAAGATTTAAAATAAATTTTTCGACAAAGCTCCTATAATTAATTTTATCCGTACTGGAGGTGTGATTATGTCCAATGCATTTGTTGTTGCTATGGGGCTTGCAACGGTTTTTGTGGGGCTTATTTGCATTATTTTTGTGTGTATGATTATGAGCGCGGTTGTTCGTGCTTTTGCCAAAAATAATGAAACCGCTCCCAAAGACGCTCCCGCTCCCGTCGCAACCGCGAACATTGCCGACAGAGAAAAGGTTGTTGTTGCCATAAGCGCCGCAATAGCGGAGGAAATCGGCGAAGAAGCCGGAGCAATCAGAATTGTTTCTCTGAAAAAAGTTTAATTGCAACGTCACGCCGAAGTGTAAATGAATTACATCGGCGAAAATTTGCGGAAATTTTTTCAACCGCAAAAGTTATGAAAGGAAAGGTAAATTAAAAATGAAAAAGTACAAAGTAAACGTAAACGGAACGGCATACGAAGTTGAAATCGAACTTATGGACGCAAACGCTGTTGCGCAAGCTCCCGCTACGCAGGCCGCACCTGCCGCAACCGCACCGGTAGGTGCTTCCACAATTTGTGCGCCCATGCCCGGAACCATACTCAAAATTAACGTTCAGAACGGTCAGAAAGTTAAGAAGGGCGACGTTCTTATGATTCTTGAAGCAATGAAAATGGAAAACGAAATTATGGCACCCAACGACGGCACAGTTGCTTCCGTTGCGGTTGCGCAGGGGGCTTCGGTTGAATCCGGTACGGTTCTTTGCTCCCTTAACTGATTTGCCAAAGATATACGGAGGATAAACAAAACAATGATTAACAATACAACAGTCAAAAAAAAGAGATTGTTTTGCGCTCTTATTGTTACGGTGCTGATTGCTTCTCTTTTTGCTTGCTGGGTGAGTGCCGCCGAAAACGAAGACGGTGCCGATTCGCAGGCTGAAAAGGTAAGCGAAATAGCCGATCAAAGCGATATTGTGCTTAAATCCGCAGAATATGACAAAGAAACCGGAATTATTACCGTTACGCTTGCCAATAAAACGAATACGGATAAACTTGTTTACGGTCAACTTTATATTGACGGCAAACAAGTAAAGTATACCGAAGATTCGATTTACGGCGAGTATGAAAGTAACAGTGAATGGTATAATATAGTTAAAGCCGGCAAGAGCGTTGAGCTTACATATGAATACGGAAAGAATCTTGAAATCCCTAAGCTTGATATTGAAGGATATTTTTATGAATACAGTGAAGTAAAAGGCGAGTTTTCAAGCGTAAATTCGGGAATATCCGAGGAAGATGTGACCAAATTTGTGCTGAAGGACGTTCTTACAACCAATGAAGTTACGGAAAAAGACGCAATTGTTAATTTCTTCAATCAGATGGGGTTTGTAAGACTTTTTACAAGCGATTGGAAGTGCCTTATAATGATAGGTATTTCTTGCGTTCTTTTGTTCCTTGCAATTGTTAAGGGATTCGAACCGCTTTTGCTTGTGCCGATTGCATTCGGCATGCTTCTTACGAATCTTCCCGGTGCGGATATGTTCCACGAAGAACTTTGGGCGGGAGGTCACGCAAATTGGAATTTATTTGACGCTTCGGAAGCGATTACGCCCGGTTTGCTTGACTATCTGTATCTCGGCGTTAAGCTTGGTATTTATCCTTGTCTTATATTCTTCGGCGTTGGCGCAATGACGGACTTTGAACCGCTTATTGCAAACCCGAAATCTTTGCTTTTGGGAGCTGCCGCTCAGCTTGGAATTTTTTTTACGTTTGTTGCGGCAAAGTTCCTTGGCTTTAATGCGATGGAAGCAAGCTCCATAGGTATTATCGGCGGTGCGGACGGTCCTACGGCTATTTTTGTAACATCGAAACTTGCTCCGCATCTTTTGGGACCGATAGCGGTTGCGGCATATTCCTATATGGCTCTTGTTCCGGTAATTCAGCCTCCGATAATGAAGGCACTTACCACC
>CAZJCI010000144.1:0-6081 GCA_964544455.1 uncultured Oscillospiraceae bacterium | reverse complement strand
GGTGCGAAAAGAAAATTCTTCCGTTTTTATCCGAGGTACATTGGGTACATATATTTAGAAAATCGATGTTTTCTTCACGTATCCCCGAATGTTGCGCAAGAAAAGCGCACATTTTTCCCATATTGAAATTGTATTTTGTTCCTTTGTCGGTTGCTCGTTTGTTAATAAAAAATTGTGTAATTAAATTTTCGGCATCTCTTTCTTTAAGCGTTTTATGCGCTTCAAAATATACGTTTTCTCCCACTTCGTAACAGCATACGCCGATGCACGGTCCAATTGCGCATATTAAATTTTCTTTTAAAGCTCCGTTTTGAGTCATTGTTTTTACCGCGTTTCCAACTATATCCGAAACCGTACCTCGCCACCCCGAGTGTATTGCGCATACGTTGCCCGTTTGCTTATCGGCAAGCAATATCGGCGTGCAATCCGCGCTTTTTACGCATATCGCTTCTATCTGCGATTCGCTGTTTATATAGAGTCCGTCGGCGTCGATGTTTTTTTGCGCCGTCTTTAGTATACCCATTCCGCAAAAGCTTTTGTCAAGCTTTAACACCGTGTTGCCGTGTATTTGATGAGCGCATACGGATTTTTCGGGGGTTGCTCCTACGAGCGAACACACTCGCTTGAAGTTTTCAACGGTATTTTCGTATTTATCGTAATTTCCTTCGGAATCCTTTCTTCTTGTGCTGACGTTTAGCGATTCAAAATCGTCTACGCTTATTCCGCCTCTTTTTGAGGTAAAGGCGTGTGGAATATTATATTTTAATAATAAGTCGGACTGCAAAAAAGCAACGCCGTTTTGTATATGTAACTTCATTTTTGCTCCTTTGTTTGAATATTACAGTTTATTCTATCACAATATTACGTTTATGTCAAGTGCGTAAAGCGGCTTTGACGTTTGAATTTTGTTGCCGCTTGAATAAAATTCTTATAAACAGCTTTACTAATTCAAATATTTGTGATAAAATCTATTATATAACTATTATACGCTTGGAGGAATTGCCATGCCCAATTTAAAGGCAAGTATTGTTGACGACAGCGGCGTTTCCCGCGCGCTTATGCGTATATCTCACGAAATTACCGAAAATAATAAGGGAATTGAAGACGTAATTATTGTGGGGATTCGCCGAAAAGGCGTATGTCTTGCAAAAAAAATATGCGATAATCTTGAAAAAATCGAAGGTATTCGACCGCCGATGTACGAACTTGATATAACTCTTTTTCGAGACGATTTGGAAAAATCACGCAGTGCCGCAAACATTCGAAATACGATTCCGTATTTTAACGTAAATTCCAAAAAGGTTATTATTGTTGACGACGTAATTTTCACCGGTCGTACCGCACGCGCCGCGCTTGAGGCTGTTTTTTCTTTGGGCAGACCTTCGAAAATCCAGCTTGCGGCTTTGGTGGACAGGGGACACAGAGAACTCCCGATTCGAGCGGATTATGTGGGAAAAACCATTCCTACTTCCAAAAACGAAATCGTAAAAGTTAAAACCCCGGAATATGACGGAATGTTTGGCGTGGAGCTTTATGAAAAAAATGATTCTTAATTTTAAACGGAGAAATAATTATATGAATATAAAAAAGTCGTTTGTAATTTCGCTTGCGCTTGCGTTGGCGTTAACAACATCTTGCGGCAAGCGTGCGAACCAAGAAGTTCCGCAAAAAACGCTTGAAAATTTTTTGGACTCGGTTTGCAAATTGGATTTTAAACAGGCTTCGCAATATTGCGATACGGATATTGCCGAAAAATTAGGTGCGGAAAACATTGAAGATTTTAAAAAAACGCTTATTTCGGATTTTTTCGGCAACGACTTGCAGGAATATTACGGCTATGTTACGGAAATTGTTAATCCCATGGTGGACGGTTTTTCAAGCAGTTTGGAATATGAAATTACGGAAAGCCGATATGACAGCGACGGCGAAAAATGGATTTTTACCGTAAAAATCAGCGGAATTGACCTTAATGAAATTTACGGCGTTATTAACGGCAACGGAGCTTCCGAAATTATCGAGCAAGTTGTCGCCGAATATGCCGACAGAGCGGAAAACGTAAAAAGCGAAACGGAACAAAACGAGCTTGCCGAGGAAATGCTTGGCAGAATGCTTGAAATGATGGCAGATTCGGTTGAAAAAGCTTGCGCCGAATCGGAAACAATCCAATGTGAAGAAAAAATTAAAGTGGTTAAATTAAAAGACGGCTGGAAAGTTGCATATGAAGACAGTATGATTTTTGAAAATTTGTTTTCACATTAAATATTCGGTTTTCCGTTAAAAACTAAAAACAAGGTTGCAAAACGCAGCCTTGTTTGATTATAAAAAATACCGCCCCATTATGAGGCGGTAACATAGATTTGTTAATTTACGGACTTCCCTAATAAAGAATTACTGATTATCAAAAGGTGAAAAATCATATCTTTAAAATTTGTTGCGCGCATTATTATATGCTGTTGCAAAAAATGTTCGGCAGTCGGTACTCAATGACAATTACAAAAATCACCGTGTTATCGCCGGGATTTTGCTATGTTTACAAAACTATGAAATTATTCCTGTTCAGCTTTCTTTGCGGCAAAGCATTCGCTGCAATAAACAGGTCTGTCGTCGCTGGGCTGGAAAGGAACTTTTGCTTCCTTGCCGCATTCGGCGCAAGTTGTTGTGAAGTATTCTCTTTGGCTCTTAACGGCGTTCTTTCTTGCGATTCTGCAATCCTTGCATCTTTGAGGTTCGTTTTGGAAGCCTCTTTCAGCATAAAATTCCTGTTCGCCTGCTGTGAAGATAAATTCGTTACCGCAGTCCTTACATACCAATGTTTTGTTTTCGTACATGATTTTTCCCTCGCTTTTGAAATTTGAATATAAATTTACCCGATACGGTGATAACCCGCAAAAGCGTTTTGCCGAATATCGGCTGCTGCGCCTTTTGCCTTCGGCTCGGGCATACGGAGCACTATTTTACGGACGACAATTTTTTTCTTATTCTGTCAAGCGCATTTTCTGCCGACTTTTTTGTTCTTCCCAAGGCTTCCGCAATTTCGGAAGAGGTCATTTCTTCGAGGTACATTAAAAATACGCACTTTTCGTAGTCGGATAATTTTTTTACGGCTTCGCTTATAAGATTTTTCACGGTTTCTTTGGAAATATAAAGTTCTTCCGGGCAGGATTCGGAAGTTTCCGAACAAAGTTCTTCAAAAATTTCTTCCTGCGATATTTGCACCACGGAATTGCCGTCCGAACCGTTTTTTGCAACGTGGTCGCGTATCCAAGTAAGCATTGCTCGCTTTATGCAAGTTGTTGCGAATGTGGAAAACTTGGAAACGGATTCGTCGTAGCGGGAAACGGCGCGATAAAGAGCGATTAAGCCTTCCTGATATAAATCGTCTCGTTCGGATTCCGGAACGTTAAAGCTGTGAGCCAATGCGAGAATTGCCTTTTCATAGCGTTTTGCTATTTCTTCGAAAGCGGAAGAATCTCCGCTTTTGGCGTCCAGCAAAAGTTCTTCGGAGGATTGTTCCGAAACGTTGCGACGGTTTGTGCGGTTTTCGCTTGCGCCGTTGTTGTTTATATTTTCCTTTGCCACCGATTTTGCCTTCCAAAAATATTACTGATATTAGTCTACCATATATTTATTTATTTGTCAATGATTTTTTTGTAATATTTGATATTTTTTTCGTATTTTCCAAAAAAGCATATGTTAAAATTATATATTTTTACCGAATTTAACGTTTTTGAAAGTTGTTTTCTCAAAATTTCGTAATAAATTAACATATTTTGATTGAGCTAAAAAGGCGGGCGATAAAAATTGAGAATTTCGACGCTTGATTTGCCGATAATACGTAACAAAAACTTGTTGAAAACTTCTTATTTAATCTGTAAAATTATAATCAGGATATTTTACGGAAAAGGAAATTTGCAATGGAAGAAATAAGACTTAACAAATATATTTCCGATTGCGGGCTTATGTCAAGACGAGCCGCCGAAAAGGAAACGGAAAACGGAAACATCAAAGTGAACGGCGAAACGGTGGAAGTCGGAAGAAAAATAATTATTGGGAAAGATAGGGTAACATATAAAGGCAAGGAAGTTAAAAAAGCTTCCGAAAGAAAGGTTTATGTTATGCTTTATAAGCCAAGAGGTTATGTTACCACAATGAGCGACGAGCAGGGCAGAAAGTGCATACCGGAGCTTGTTGCGGACGTTCCGGCAAGAATTTATCCCTGCGGGCGTTTGGATATGGATTCGGAGGGGCTGTTGCTTTTAACGAACGACGGCGAAGTTGCGCAAAAACTTATGCATCCCCGCAACCACGTGGAAAAAATATATCACGTTAAGGTTAAAGGCGAAATTGAACCGGAAAAGCTGAAAATTTTAAATTCGCCCATGAACATTGACGGAACTCCCATTGCGCCGGTTAAAGTTTCGATTATCAGCCGCAAGGACGGCGAAACAGCGTTGAAATTTGTTTTGACCGAGGGTAGAAACCGTCAAATAAGAAAAATGTGCGAGCAAGCGGAACTTGATATTAAAAGATTAAAACGTATTGCCGTGGGCGAAATTAATATCGGAATGCTTACGCCGGGAAAATGGAAATATCTTAATCACAACGAAACCGAATATTTAAAATCGTTGATTTAAAAATTACATACGCTTAAAATGGAGGAAAATTATGCTCAGAGCACGTCCGTTAAGAGATATTGAAGAACAAAAAAACAGCTGTAATGTGTGCGGTATGATTCACAATGCGGATTATTTGTATTTTGCTATTTTTGAAAACGAAACAAATTGTCTTGGCACGCTTGCGTTTAAGTTTACCAAAATCGGAGCGGAAATTTTGGAAGTTATGCCGAAAACGGGAACATACGACGACGAAGCGATGTTTATTTTGGGAAAGGCGGCTCTTAATTTCATAGACCTTGTGGGTCCGAAATACGTTGAATATAAGGCGAACGATTCAAAGCTTGCAAAATTGCTTGAATTTTATCCCAAAAACGGCGTAACGCAACTTAATCTTGAGGGGTATTTTGACGAGCCGTGCAAAAGGCACAAAGATGAAAAGTGATTACGGAGGAGCTTTTATAAATGAAAAATTCCGCAAACGTAAGCAATGACGGCGGATTAATTAAAGAAAATTATGATTTAAGAAAAATAGTTATTTTGTTGCTTCAGGGGGTTGTTATCGGGGCGGGCGCAATTATTCCCGGCGTTTCCGGCGGGATTATGTGCGTGGCTTTCGGGCTTTATATGCCGTTAATGCAATTGCTGGCAAATCCGCTTAAAGAGATTCCCAAGCAATGGAAACGTTGGCTTTGGGTGGGAATGGGAAGCGCATTGGGCGTTGTCGCTTTTGCATTCGGAGTTAATACTTTGTTTGAACATTCGGAAGAAATTGCAAAAAGCGCGTTTGCGGGACTTATATTCGGAACGTTGCCGTCTTTGTTCAGAGAAGCCGAAAACAACCCGCAAATTAAAAGTGCGGAAAAACAGCCGAATAACAAAAAATTCAGGCTGTTGTCGTTTGGAATCGCTTTTGCGCTGAGTTTTTCTTTTTTTGCTTTTTTGGCGGCGTTTAAAGAGGCAAAGCTGTTTTCAGTTCAACCAAACGCATTTTGGTATGTTTTTTGCGGCGTTACAATAGGAACCGGGTTTGTTATTCCCGGAATGACCTGCTCTGCCTTGCTTATGCATTTTGGGCTTTATAAGCCTATGTTGGACGGCGCTCTTTCGATTGATTTTTCGGTGCTGATACCTGTTGGAATCGGTATTGTCGCGGCAATAGTTTTGTTTGCAAAGCTTATGAACTTTATTTTTAAAAAATATTATACCGTCGCTTTTTATGCCGTTATCGGAGTGGTGACCGCTTCCACGTTGGCAATTATTCCACGGGCTGTTGCGGATGTTTCGGAGTTGATATTGTGCGTTGTTTCGGCGGTTGCGGGCTTTATTCTTTCGTGGGTTTTGGATAAAAAGCTTGCAAAATTCGAAAAATAAACAAAACATAGAGTATAACAAAAAAATTTCCCCGAGGTGCGGCTTTCGGGGAAATTTTTTTATGTTACGATATTTTTAAATTCATTTTGCAGTT
>CAZJCI010000143.1:0-6124 GCA_964544455.1 uncultured Oscillospiraceae bacterium | reverse complement strand
CGAAGCCCTTGTCGCACTCCGCAGAGTGCGAAATCCCCTTGTAATATATATACGAATGTGGAAAAAAATTAAAAAAAATAGAAAAAGGGAGTTGAAAGTACAGATATAGTGTGATATAATAAGTAAAAGGAAACGGAAACGGGCGGAAAAAGTGGAAAAATCGGTGGAAAATGTGGAAAACCGTAACGGTTAATTAAAAAGTGGAAAAGCAAAATCGTCAAAAACGGTGCAAATGTTAAAAAAATCGGAAAAAGCGACATTTTTCGCATAATAACCCAACAGTTTCCCGCAAATAAACGTGGAAAAGTCGGTGGAAAATGTGGAAAAGCGGAACATAAAGAATATTTGCAAAAGTACTTTTCCTCCGAAACAACATAAAAAAGAGCAAATTTTTCCCACAGCAACCGTATTTTTTAACCGTACAAGATGTTGTGTTACCGCTTTTCCACAAAATTTTCAACAAGATGTGGAAAAACATTCTTTTTACATCACGAAAGGAACTTTAAATGACCAAAAACGAAATAAAAATAATGGTTTTGGGCGATATTTGCGGAAATATCGGAACAAACGCAGTCGAAAAAAAATTGTGGAGCTTAAGAAAATATTACGGTGCGGATATGGTGGTTGCAAACGCCGAAAACGCCGCCCCCGGTAACGGACTTGATAAGGAAACAGCCGAAAAACTTTTTAGGTGCGGCGTTGACGTCATAACAAGCGGAAACCACATTTGGAAAAAATACAACGTCAAAAGCCTTTTGGAAAACAGCCAAAATATCCTGCGTCCCGCAAACTACCCTCCCCAATGCCCCGGCAACGGCTTTTGCGTTTTTGATATGTGCTCCTATAAAGTTTTGGTCATAAACCTAATCGGCACGGTTTTTATGGAAAGTATGGAATCGCCGTTTGAAAAAGCCAAAAAAATTCTTGAATCCGAAAACGGAAATTACGATTTTTCCGTTGTGGATTTTCACGCCGAAGCCACCTCCGAAAAAATTGCGCTTGCAAAATATTTGGACGGTCGTGTTTCCGCATTTTTCGGAACGCATACCCACGTTCAAACCGCCGACGAGCAAGTTTTTAAGGGCGGCACCGGATATATAACCGACGTTGGAATGTGCGGCGCAAAAGATTCCGTTTTGGGCGTGAGAAGCGATATTATAATCGAAAAATTTTTGCACAAAATGCCCGTGCGCCACGAAGAAGCAACAGGCGAATGTTTGATTTGCGGCTGCCTTTTCACGCTTTCAAAACAAAACGGAAAATGCGTTGCCGCCGAAAGAATAAACGTAACCGTTTCGGAGGATTGATTATGGAAAAAGAAAACCCGAATTTGCAAACGGAGCGGAATACCGACGGCTCAAGCGTTGCCGTAACCGAAAATACAGCCGTTGACGGAAATATAACCTTTGCCGAAAATACATCCGTAAACGAAAACGCAACCGTCGCCGAAAATACCGTTGTTTCAGCCGAACAAGAATCCGAAAAAAACGGTTCGCCCGCTTCCCCGCCCCAATGCGAAGATAACAAAACAAAACCGCCCGCAAAAAAAATAAATTTCGCCTTAAAAACCGTAACAGTGTTTTTTGCGATGATTCTTGTTTTTTCCGTCGTTATGCGAATACTTTTAAGCCAAGAGGGCAACTATGCGGCGGCGGAGTTTTTCCACAGGTATTTTATAAGATATTCGCAAGCTTTTTTCGCAAAAATAACATCGTTCATACCCTTTTCGCTTGCGGAAACGTTAGTTCTTTTTTCGCCGCTTGCGTTAATATTCTTTATAATTTCAACCGCCAAAAAAATAATCAAAAAAGATAAGTGCGGAACGGTAAAAAATTTTCTTGCGCTTTTTAATATTGCCGCATTTTTAGGTTTTACCTATATGTTTAATCTTTCGCTAAACTATTGCCGCCCGCCGCTTTCCGTCCTTTCCGGTATATCCGATAAAAAAGCGGAAAAAGAGGAAATTTGTCTTGCCGCAACAGTCGAAGTATACGAGCTTTCAAATCTGATTAAAAGCGGCGAAATAAAGTTCGATTCAAACGGTTCGTCCGTTTGCCCTTACGGATTCGACGAGTTGAACGGAAAAATAGAGGAAGAATTTAACAAATACGCCGCAACAAACAAGTGGATTTCACCCTACGGAGCAAAGGCAAAAATCATAAGCGTTTCGGATTTTATGACCTATACCCACATTTCGGGAGTCTATTCCTCCTTTACCGGCGAAGCCAACATAAACATAAATTACCCCGACTACGTAATCGCCGCTACAATTGCCCACGAAAAAGCCCACCAAAGGGGAATTGCTCCGGAAGACGAAGCAAACGCCGTTGCGTTTTTCGTTCTTTCGCAAAGCTCCGACGCATATCTTGCATATTGCGGCTATATGTCGGTTTTCACCGAAATAATAAACGCCTGCGCAAGCGAATCTTCCGATTTTTATTATAATTATCTTTATAACGCAATTCCGCAAGAAATATTCGGAGAGCTTAAAGCCTATTCAAACTTTTTTAAGAAATATTCACAATCCAAAGCCTCCAAAGCGGCGGATAAAGTGAACGATACTTCCCTAAAGCTTAACGGCGAAAAAGAGGGAACAAAAAGCTACGGTATGGTTACGGATATGGCGGTTTCTTTTCTGCTTTCGGAGCTACGAACCGATTAACGCAAACGAAATTGCATATTCGGTCAGTTTGCCGAAAAAATCGCCGAAATCTTTAATAAGAACGCCGCAAAGCCTTTGCAAAAAATTTTGGACGGTTTGCGGAAAAACGGCAATCGAAGCGTCGACGGATTTTTTTGGAAAAGAGAGTATTTTTTCGGCGTCGTTTTTTGAAATTTCAACCGTTTCTCCAAAAAAATTCAACCGGTCGCCGTCCTGCGAAAAATAAATCAAAGAACCGCTTTCAAAAATTTCTTCACCGTTTGCGGCAATAAGCCCCATTAAAAAAAATATAACAATCGCCGCAAAAAACGAAGCGATAAAATTGGCAATTTCAAAAAAGCTTATTTTCACGGCGCAACCCGCTTCCTTTCGCAACATAACGTTTTCACGTATATTTTTACCGTAAAAAAAGCGTTTATTCATAAATAAAAAGAATTTGCGAATACGGCGGCAGGGGGGGTTCGCCGTCTGCGGACGGCGACAAGGGCTTCGCGCCCTTGACCTGCGCCGCCTTTTGAAAAAGGCGGGCGAAAACTTTCCTTTTGTGTTGGGGATTTTTTGTGTTGTTGCGGCGATAATGGCAGGTTTTGCTGTGATATTGAGTAGGTTGCGGCGATATGCCGTGCATTGGCTGTAAATTTGCAAATTGCGATGTTCGGAACGGATAACCGAAAAATACAACTGCGCCAAAAATAAAAACAACCCGCAAAAATCAAAATTTCCCACAATCCCCAAAAAAAATCCCACCCCAAAAAGGAAAGTTTTTGTCCAACTTTTTTCAAAAAGTTGGCGCAGGTCAAGGGCGCGAAGCCCTTGTCGCTGTCCGCAGACAGCGAAACCTATACGAAGCCCTTGTCGCCGTTCGCAAACGGCGAAATACCTATTAAAGTTAATATTCATAGAATATAAAAAAGAAAAGAGGACGTATTAAGAAATGAAGAAAAAAATTTTGTTTTTAACGGTTACGGTTTTCACGGTTGTTTTCGGAATAACTTTGCAAGCCTGCGGCAAAAAAACAACTCAAACGGATTCAAAAAAGAATTTGCCAAATAAAGCGGAATACGAATCGCTCGAAAACTGTTTGGTGGGCGAAACCAAGCTTCTTGCAAAGCAAACGGCGGAATTTGCCCAAAGCGACGATGTTTTGCTGTATTCCGAAAACAAAGAACTTTTAAATACCGCTTCGTTGTTTGCAAAAGAGGTACTGCAACGCAAAGAACCGCAAAGCGCAAAAAGATATATAGTAAAAAAATCCGACTCTGACAACGATTTTTCAAACGGAAAAATTTCATATAACGAACTTGTCGATTATTGCGCAAACAAATATCCGATAACAATAAATAACCAAAACGGCGTTAATGCGGTTGCAACCGCCTCCGTTCTTTCTTTCTGCAACGCCTATCCCAAACCCAAAGATTTTTTCGGCACCCAAATAATAATACTTGAATATTCTTCGGATTTCAGCTTTTGTGCCGTTTTCACGGAAACGGAAAATCAAACCGTTAAGTGTAGCGTTACGCCCATATTCGGAGAAATTCCGGAAGATAATTCTTTTTCAAAAATCGCTTCTTCCGGCAATTTGGGAATAGCTTTTACCTGCGACGAATACGAATGTAATTCAAATGTTAATTGTTCGTTGCAAGATTGCGAAATATCTGCGAAAAACAAACATTTTTCGAATATTTCGGATAATGCGGAAAAAAGTGAAATTACTTTTGCACAAAGCGGAATGCAATCGGTGGGAAAACGGGCGAACAAAGAATTTTTAAAAATTGCGGAGTGCCCGAACGCAGTTTTTGAACAATGCCTCTCCCATAAGGTTTATGAAAAACTCACACCGCTGTATGCCGTAATATGGTATGAAAACAATTTGTCTGATTTATACGGCATTAACAAAAACTCGGTTCAAAACAAATCGCTTTTAAATTCAAAACTTGCGCAAGGTTTGGCAAGTTGGGCGTGCAACACGTTGGCAAATTCGGATTTAAACGTTGTTTCGCAATCCGTGGTAAAAACATCAACATCATTTTTAACAAACGAAAATACCCAACCCGTTGCGGTTTGTTTGCTATATAAAAAAGGTAAAAATTATTATGCGGGCATAACGTCGTTTGATTATACCGACAACGGTTGCGTAATTGCAACTTCGGTTCCGTTGGAGGAACAATCCGCCGTGAACAATATAATTGATTTTTATAATAACGGTAAAAAAATAACGGAATATTCGGAACAAATGAACGGGTGGCTTATGAGCGGAAAATTCGTCAAATTAAATTCCGAGAATCGTAACGGTTAATCACAGCGTAAAAGAGAACATATCGTTTGAATTTTGTTATCCGTTGAGATAACTTTAATATTCATAAAAAAAGAAAAGAAAGAAAGGTACCCGAAAATGAAAAAAACAAGAATCCCGATTCCCGTAATAAGCGGAGAATACAAAAACGTCTATGTTCCCAAGCCCTGCGAATATAGGGGAAAAAGCACAAAAAGCTTTAGGAACGGCGAAACATACCAAAAGTGGATTACAAACGATTTTTCCGTAATTAAGGACGGAAACAAATTTCATATGGTGGGCATAACGCACCCGCAAATTCCGGGCTTTGTCAGCGCATACGAATATCCCGAAACGGATATTCACGAAGCGGAATTTCAGCTTTTCCGCGCCGAAGCGGAGGCAAAAAGCTTTGCGGACGTTTTTTTTGAAGATTCGTTTACGGACTGCCCAAAAATTCTTTATCCCGACGAAAGACCTAACGAGGGCAACGAAATTTGGGCTCCCGCACTGATAAAAATAAACGGAAAATTCGCCGTAATATACAGCCCCAAAAAAATCCGTATGGCGGAAAGCGTCGATTTTAAAACATTTGAAATACGTGAACTTTTCGAATGTTCAAGCGCGGTTGCAAGAGACCCGTTCGTTTATGAAGAAAACGGTCTTTATTACGTAATCTATACGGAAGAAAAGCAAATAAAATACCGCACCACAACGGATTTTGCTCAATTTTCGGAAGAAAAAGTACTTCAGGAACGAATTTTTGCGGACACGGAAAACGAATCTCCGTTCCTGCTTAAAAAGGACGGCATATATTATCTGTTTTGGAGCGTATGGAACGGCAAAAACGGCTCTTACGACGAAAGAACCATGGTTTTTGCATCCGAAACCCTTGAAGGACTTAAAAACACCGCACCCGTAACAATGTTGCGAGCCCACGCCCCCGAAATAATTAAGGACTCGGACGGAACCTATTACATTTTAAGCGCATTCTATCCCAAAAACGGTGTTTGCGCCGCAAAACTTGACTGGATTTAATAAAACAACCGCTGTGTTACCCCCCTTTGTACATAAGGGGGTTTCGTTGACCGCAGTCAGCGACAAGGGGCTTCGCGCCCCTTGACCTGCGCCAACTTTAAAGCACCGACATACGGTGCTTAGAAAAAAAGTCGGACAAAAAACTTTCCTTT
>CAZJCI010000142.1:0-6244 GCA_964544455.1 uncultured Oscillospiraceae bacterium | reverse complement strand
GCTTCACGTCGGCAGATTACGAAAACCCCGCCGTGCCGCCCATGTTTTGTATGTTGCTGCGCAAACATCTTGTCGGCGGACATATTATATATATAAAACAGCACGGATTCGAAAGAGTTGCCGAAATAGGAATAAGCTCCCACGACGAAATGGGATTCAAATCCGAAAAAGCCCTCATTGTGGAAATTATGGGAACATACAGCAACATAATTCTGCTGGACGAGCAAAGGCGAGTGCTTGCCGCAATTCGCTATATCGACCTTTCCGTAAAAGCCAAAAGACAAATATTGCCCGGCTTCCCATACGAACTTCCGCCAAAACAGGAAGAAAAAAAAGATACTCTCAACATAAATCGCCAAGCGTTTTCGGAAAAACTCCGTTCGGATATTCAAAACGGCTACGGCGAAATTTCGACGGATAAATATTTAATTGCCAATTATCGAGGACTTTCACCGTTAATCGCAAGAGAAATTTCATTCCGAGCTTCCAAACAAACTTCAATCCGAATTGCCGATATAGATTCGGAAAAACTGTGGTTTCATTTCAACGACATATTCGGCAAAGTGAAAGAAAATGTTTTTCAACCCTATATTCTTTACGATAAAAACAAACAACCCCTGGAATATTCTTTTTGCGAAATACGCCAATACGGTCTTTCGGCTCTTTGCATAAAATGCGAGTCGTTCGGAGATTTGCTGGACAAATTTTGCTCCGAAAAGGATAGAAACGAAAGCATAAAACGCAAAAGCCAGGACGTACTCAAACTCCTTTCTTCCGCAAGTTCCCGAATCGAAAAAAAACTTTCGCTTCAACAAAAAGATTTGGCGGAATGCGCCGAAAGAGATAAACTCAAACTCTACGGCGATTTAATAACAGCCTATATGTATATGCTAAAAAAAGGCGATTCCCATGCAAAACTTGCCGATTACAACAACTGCGACGAAAACGGCAACTGCCAAGAAGTGGACGTTCCCCTCGAAATAAATTTAACTCCGTCGCAAAACGCCCAAAAATATTACAAACTCTATGCCAAAGCCAAAAACAGGGAAGTTCAGCTTAAATTACAAACGGAGCTCGGCAAAGCGGAACTTGAATATATAGATACAATTTTCGAAAGTCTTGCAAAAGCCGAAAGCGAAAAAGATATCGCCGAAATTCGAGAAGAACTTTCCATAAGCGGCTACGGAAAAAAACTTAACGCCATATTAAATTCGCACACAAAATCCAAAAACGCAAAAAAACAAAAAACAAAAAAAGCCTATGCCCTAACGGAATTCAAAACGTCCGGAGGCTATAAAGTCCTTTGCGGCAAAAACAATTTGCAAAACGATTATCTCACTTGCGAAATTGCCGAAAAATCGGACATATGGTTTCACGTAAAGGGAATGCCCGGTTCGCACACGGTTATGTTTTGCGGAAAAGACGAACCCGATGCGCAAGATTATACTCAAGCCGCAATAATTGCGGCATATTATTCAAAAGGCAAGGATATGCCCGGCGTACCCGTGGACTATACAAAAATCAAAAACGTAAAAAAACCGTCCGGCACCAAACCCGGATTCGTAATATACGAAACAAACCACACCGCCTACGTCACCGCCGACGAAAACACGGTTAATAAACTTAAAATCAAAAAATAAAACACGTTATTTTAAGGAGTAATATGGAAAAAGCGGAATATACGGTAACAAGAATAGACGGAGATTACGCCCTGCTTGTTCGCACCGACGATTCAAGCAACCAAGAAATGCTTGTGGCTCGCGCGCTTCTCCCCGAAAGTGCGGACGAAAACACACAGCTCATATACGAAGCGTTTTCCTATTCCGTTAAGGAATAATCGAAACGCGAAAGGAAAAAACTATGAAATACATAGCCGTGGATTTCGAATGGAATCAGGCGCAAAACTCCAAGCAAACAATAATACTCGAAGACGGAAAAAAATTAAGCGGCGAAATAATTCAAATAGGCGCCGTAAAGCTTAACGAAAACCTTGAAGTCGAAGGCTTTTTTAAAACCGAAATAAAACCCGAAATATATACCGAAATGAACGGAAAAGTTTCGGAACTCACGGGAATTACCGCCGAAACGCTTAAAAATGCTCCCGCCTTTTCGCAATGCATAAAAAATTTTGAAGAATGGTGCGAACCCAATGCGGTTTTCTTCACATGGGGCGTGGACGACATAAGAGTTTTAAAGCAAAATTGCAAAATAAACGGAATAAAATCCGATTTTTGCAATACGTGGTATAATCTTCAGGTGTTTTTTAATATGCAAACAGGCACGGGCTCAACGCAAAAATCGTTAAGCACAGCCGTGGAATATTTTAATATCCAAACCGCACTGAAAGCTCACGACGCTTTAAACGACGCCCACCACACCGCAATGATTGTCCAAAAGCTGGACATAAAAAAAGGAATTGCCGAATATCCCGGCGCAAAATGCGCTCTTTGCGGAATCGACGGCGGAAAAACCGTTTTCAAAGAAATAAAAAGCAGAAGAGCGGCTCTTGCAAACAAAGAAATTTGCACGGCGTCCTGCCCCGTTTGCGGCATAAAGCTCAACGATACCGCCCCGTTCCTAAGAATTAACCGCTTTAAATACCTAAGCCTTGCAAAATGCCAAAATCACGGAGAGTTCTCGCTGAAGCTCAAAATAATTCCGTTGTCAAAAAATTCTCCCTCAAACAACATAAACGTTTGCCGAACCGTAAGAGAAGCAACCGCACGGGACAAAAACACTTACAATACCATGCTTGAAAAAGAGCTTAACCGAAACCGTGAAACAATCTAATCCAAAAAACTATTAAAGTTTAATCATAAATACAAATCGAATATTTAATTGGAAAGGTCTATGGAAGAAAAAACAATATCTCAAAACGGCGTGGAAATATACGGCTTCAAAAGCTCGTATTTGCATTCTTTTTGCCTTTGCCTATATATAAAAGCGGGACCGTTGCACGAAGAACCGTGCGAAAACGGAATATCGCACTTTTTCGAGCATACGGCGTTTCGCAGCATAAACGCCGCCCTCAACGGCGAACTCTATAAAAAAGCGGATAAACTCGGCATAACCATGAATGCGGTTACATATAAAGAGTTCATACAGTTCAAAATAACCGGCGCAACCGAAAAATTTCACGAAAGCGCGGAAATTTTGTGTGAGATTTTCACCCCGTTCTACGTTCCTAAAAATGAGCTTGATACGGAACGCAAAAGAATAAAAAGCGAAATACGAGAAAGCGACGAAAAAAATTCGCTTGAATATTTTTCGGAAAAAATAGTGTGGAACGGCACAAAACTTGAAAATTCCATTTTGGGAAAAAATGCCGTTTTGGATAAAATAGGCATTTCGGCGCTGAAAAACGCTCAAAAAAGGTTTTTGTGCGCCAACAACATTTTTTTCTGCCTTACCGGAAATTACGGCTCCGACGGCGTGGAATATCTTTCCAAACTTGTTTCTCAAAAAGAAGTTTATCCCAACATCCCGCTCCAAAACAACGTGGCGGCGGTTCCAAAGAATTTCGGAAAACGAAACGCCCGAATCGAAGTTAAAAATTCCAAAGAAAGAGTTGTCAGATTTTCGTTCGATATTTTTTCGGAACGCTATACCTACGCCGAACACTATTTGCTTTACGATATTCTTTTCAACGGCGAATGCGCTAAAATATTCAAAGGACTTTCCGAAGAATCCGGTATGATATACAGCTACGATGCGTCGGTAGAACGCTATGCAAACATAGGAACCGTAAGCTTTATTTACGAAGTCGGAACAAAAGACGTGGAACGTTCCGTTCAAAAAGTAACTGAAATACTGAAACAGCTGAAATCGGGCGTAAAAGAAGAACTTGAATACGCAAAAGCTCCCTATATAATAAACGCCGCATGCCTTTGGGACGAACCCGAAGAACTTAATTTTCAGCTGGGCTACGAAGATAAAATAATGAACGCTGATATTTCTTCTTTGGAAAAAAGAAAAAAAGCGTTCGAGTGTGTTACCAACGAAAGAATGACGCAAATCGTAAGAGAAATTTTTACAACGGATAACCTTGTGTTGACGTTTAAGGACAATAAAAAACGTCTTGACGTTTCAAAAATACGGGAAATCATAGCCAATCTTTAATAAATGTAATTAAAAATATAAAAAGGGGATAAATATGAAACAAAAATATAAAATTGCGTCGGTGCTGTTGGCTTTTATCGCCGTTTTTCAAACGTCGGCATCGGCAGCTTCAAAGGTAAAAACGGTTTACACCGAACATAACCGCACTGCGGAAGAAATTGTCGTAATGCACAAAGAGCTTGGCAACAGTTGCTTTGATATAAACGTTCAAACAAAATACGAAACGCCACCGCTTCTTACCGCACCGTACAGTGCGGGCTCTCTTGACCAAGAAGATGTCAAAAATGCGCTTAACGCCCTAAAAATGACTCGCTTTTTGGCGGGAGTACCGTATGAAAACGTAAAATTCACAAACGAACTCAATAATATCGCACAGCACGGCGCAGTTCTTCTTGCCGCTTCAAATCAGTTTTCACATACCCCCGGGCAACCGTCCGATATGTCGGATGATTTTTATAAAACAGCCTATCAAGGCTGTTCGCAAGCCAATATCAACGCCGGCAGAAGCAATATTTCAAACGCGATTATAAGCTTTGTTTACGATAACGGACAAAATAACATTTCGCGAGTCGGACACAGAAGATGGGTTCTCAAGCCCGGAGGCGAAAACTTCGGAATAGGCTTTGCCAAAGGCAAAGGCAACTACGGCGGCTATCGAATAAATATGCACGTTTTCGACGGGCTCGGGCCGTTCGATTGCGAATCGGACAGCTATGTTGCATGGCCCGCCGCAGGCGATTTTCCCATTCAATATTTTTACGCAAGTGAATATACCGAAACCAAAGTTTATGCGCCGTGGAGCATAAACCTTGGGGCAAACTATAAAGAACCGTCAAAGAAAAGCGTAAAAATAACGCTTAAAAGAGCAAGCGACGGCAAAGTTTGGAATTTCGACAAAAACACTCCCGATTTGGGAAAAGAGGATATGACGGACGAAAAACTTCATCTTTCGGTGGATAACGCCGGCTACGGAATGACAAAAGCAATTGTTTTCCGCCCCGACGTCAAATCCTTGGGCGTAATTTCCCACGGAGAAAAATTTACCGTCGAAATTTCGGGAATTTACGATAACAAGGGAAACGCCGCCGTGCTTGAATACGACGTAAACTTTTTCGATTTAAAACGGACGGAAAAGAAAATAGACGAATATTATGCGGCGGGCGGCATAAAAGCTACGCTTCCAACATTCAACGTCACAATCAACAACGTCACCGTGGATAATTCCAATCTTGAATATCCGTTTATAATGTATAATAACATAACCTATTTTCCCATGACATATTACGATTCAAGGTTTTTGGGCGTAAAAACGGAGTATAACGTCACCGACGGACTCAACGTATATTTTGCAAACGGCGCAAACGGCGAATATAACGGAATAACAAAATCCGCTTCCAACGTTGCATATTATATGGCGGCAAAAGCCGAAGGAAAAATTGCGGTAAACGGCAAGGAAATAAACAATCAAACGGAAGAATATCCGTTGCTTATATTCCGAGACGTAACATATTTTCCGCTGACATGGAAATACGCCGTGGAAGAGTTCGGCTGGGATTACAGCTTTAATTTTGAAAACGGGCTTGTCATAAACAGCATAAAATAAAAAGCGGGAACTGCGATTTTCCAAAAAATTCCGTAAATAAAATTGCGTTTTCGGGTTAAAATATGTTCAAGCAAAAAGCTTTTCTCAAAAAGCGGATAAGCCGAGCCGTTCTCGACGCCGCCTTTTTGTTGAAGGCGGCTTGCTTATAACGACGCGAAAATATCCGAGTCGATCGGAAACACAGTGCGTGAAAGCAGCTTTAAGTGATACGTCGAAGAACCGGTTGTGCCGGTTAATATGCGAATTTGAAATTGTGAAAGAGTTTACAAAAAAATTCGCATACTGTTTGACTTCGGCAAAGGCTGCTCAATGTTTCCGACGACAAGGTGTTTTCGCGTTTTTTCATGCGTACTTAAAGCAAAATCGTTTGTATGATTTTGCCAAATAATTAGTGTTATTTTGTGAAAAATGCTGATTTTTTTTTTTTTTTTTTTTTTTTGTTGTTTTTTTGGTTTAAAATGTTTTAATTATAATAAAAATTATAGTGTTTTTTTTTTTGGGAAATTTTAAAAAAAAAATTTT
>CAZJCI010000141.1:881-6276 GCA_964544455.1 uncultured Oscillospiraceae bacterium | reverse complement strand
CGGTTCTTCGTTTGCACTCGACTCTTGCACCGTTTAAGGCGGCTGTTCTTCCGCTTTCCAAAAAGCTTTCCGAAAAAGCGGGCGAAGTTTATGACGAACTTCGAAAATATTTTATGGTTGATTACGACGATTCAGGTTCCATAGGCAAAAGATACAGAAGAGAAGACGAAATCGGCACGCCGCTTTGCATTACCTATGATTTCGATTCCGAAACCGACGGTTGCGTGACGGTACGTGACAGAGATACAATGGAACAGGAAAGAATTAAAATTTCCGAACTTAAAGCATATATCGAAAACAAAATTGCTTTTTAAAAATTGCATTTAAACGACAACAACCTCCTATGCGCTGCCGTAGGAGGTTGTTGTTATGCAACGGCATATGCGAGAATATTAAAAAATATTGGAACAGTCGATGCGTGAAAATTAATAACAAACGGTTACGGTTACCGCATAACTCGTTTTTTTGATGTGTTGCAAGCGTATTCGATTAAAAACAAAATTTACACCTACAAATTTGCGGCACAGCGTTAAGATAATTTGAAAAATTCACAAAAATACGGTATACTGTTCTGCAATCAAGCTTTTTTATTTGCGATATATATTTTTAAAATGCGAAAATTAAAATTTTAATTGGGAGAAACAGCGTGATGAGCGATTGGAATTCAAATCAATATATAAAATTTGAAAAAGAACGAACTCAGCCGTCGGTTGACTTGATAAGCAGAATTAATATTATTCCCAAAACCGTACTTGATGTCGGGTGCGGACCGGGGAACAGTACAAACAAGCTTTATGTGCGTTTTCCGAACTCGGAAATACTTGGAATTGACAGCTCCGAAAATATGCTTGACAAGGCTGAAAAAACTTATCCGCATTTAAAATTTTTTAAATGCAGGGTTCCGGAGGATATGGATAAAATTGAAAATTTTGATTTGATTTTTTCCAACGCCTGCTTGCAATGGGTTCCCGACCACAGAAATCTTTTTCCGAAACTTATGGATAAACTTAACCCGAAAGGTATGCTTGCGGTTCAAATTCCGCTTGTTCAAAATTCGGAGTTTTATAGAGTATTGAATAAGGTTACGGCAAACGAAAAGTGGAAAAAACTGCGAAATATTAAAGTTTTTCACAACTTGTTGCCAAACGAAACATATGACGTTTTATTGAAAATATCCGATGACGTTACAATGTGGGATACAACATATTATCATATTGTTCCGTCTCACGATTCCGTGATTGAGTGGTATATGGGAAGCGGATTAAGACCTTATATTGATATGCTTAATCAAGAGGAAGAAACCGAATTTTTGCGAGAACTTTTGGAAATGCTGAAAAGCGAGTTACCCGTGCAAGCAGATAATTCCGTTATTTTGAAAATGCCGAGGTTATTTTTTACGGCGAGTAAAGGATAAATTTTCATAAAAGCAAACACGAAACCCGCAAGTGCTGTGCGAATATACTCCTCTTTAAAGAAATTTCTTTGTTTGCAAAACTTCCGAAATAAAAGCAGACAGCTTTTAAAGCCGTCTGCTTTTTGCTTTTATTTGCGATTATTTGCTTTGAGCCTTTAAGTCATAACTTTTTGCCGAAGCCAAATTCGGGAACGCCGCCCATGCGGCAACGTCAAAGTATGCGTTATCTTTAAGAACGCCGTCCGAATAATAAGCCGAACCCTTAACTCGGTTACCCGCAAACATCAGGTGGATTTGCGAAGAATTAACTGCGGCGGGCGGGAAGCCCGTAACTTTAACAATAATTTCTTCCCATTCTCCGTTGCCCAATGTTTTTTCAACCGAATTTGCGCTCACGCCGTTGCCCACTTTTTCGCCGTCGGCGTTTGTCATACTGTAAACGTCTATGTGCGGAATAACAACTTGGTTGGTTCTCATAAGTATCTTAAAATATACCGAACCGGATTCCAAAGAATATTTCGGCGGGAAGCAGTCCATATTAAGTACGGCGTCGTTGTTTTGAATGTTCACATGAGTATATTGTATGCCGGTTGCGCTGTCCGTTGCGGTTTCAACCGTATAGGAATCCCGCTTGGACTGATAAAGATTTTTGTCCTTTGTGGTTCTCACAACAAGAGGCGCAAGTATTTCCGTGCTTTCGGAAGATTCCGATTCCGTTTCAAGCTTGGGAGCAACCCTATCTTCTTCCGTTACGGGCACGGTTTTTTCCGTTGTATAGTCAAACGAATATACCGGTATATAGTCCACAAAATACATTTGCGCATTTTGGTCTTTAAGCATAGTTTTTATTGCCGAAAGTGCGGAAATATCCGCTTTTGCACCGTATCCCGTTCCGTGAGAGAACAACCTGTTTCCTATTCCCTGAATATAAACGTTGCCGTCGTAAACGGGAGTTGTGGAAACATATGCGGATTCGGTTTGACAAAGTTCCTGAACGGCTCTGTCGAATATGTTGCCCTCTATTCTGTAATTCGAAAACATATTTTCCGAAGAACCCGAACGAATGTGTCTTTGGTTGCCGGTGTCCGGTCTTACCGAACCGAATCCAAAGCCCGCACGGCGCAAAACGTTGTTTTTAAACAAAACGTTTTTGCCTTCACGCACCGCTTGTGTGCCGTTGTTGGGCATACCCAAAAAGTATTCTATGGAATAAACGCAGTTTGTAATAAGATTGTCGGAATATTCAATGTTGTCTTCACGGTAATCGCCGCTTGTGGTTCTTCCAGAAAGCTGATGCGTAACTCCGGCATCATAACATTCGTAAACATAGCAGTTGCTTATTTTATAGCCGTCGCAACCGCCGTAAATTTCCACGCCGTTTCCGAATCGTGTTGCGCTACCGTTGGTGTTTCCGTTGGCGTTGTAGGATTGAATCGAACCGCCAATCCAGCCTATTTCGCAGTTTGTAACAGTTAAGTTCTTAACCGTACCGGAAGAAATTCCGTGCGAACCCGTATATTTTAGGCACAAATTATCAATTGTAACGCCGTTTCCGCCAACTGTTATGATGTGACCTTTTTGGTTAAGCTCGATGGAATCGAAAACTTTGCCGGGGTTGCCGTTGTCGCATCTTAAATAAAGCGGTCCGGTTGCGCTTGAAGCGTTAATAACGTTTCCGGAAACGGAAGAGTTTGCCGCATGGAAAAATTCAAAGTTTTTGTCAAGCTGTTCCTTATAGTCGAATTCCTTTGCGGTGTTGGTTCGAACAACGAATTTTGCGCCCACGCTTGTGGGAATTTCCTTTGCCGCAAAACCTTCGCCTTCGTTAAACACAAGCGTGCCGATATCCGTAAGGCTTTCGTTGGCATAACGCCAAATAAGTGCGCCGGTTTCGGCATTTTCATAAACCAAATACCACTTTTCGGGGTCTGCGGCGTTTTCGGGAGAACCGTATACAATCGGTTTTGCACCGCTGCCGTATGCGGAATAAAGCGAAGTTGCTTTTGCCGTAAAGGGTTCTCGCCACAGGTCGCCTCGCTTTAAAAGCACTGCGCCGCCGTTGCCCATAAGATAGTTTGCCTTTAAAATTGTTTTTACCGGTGTTTTTTCGGAAAGTCCGTCGTTGTTATCGTTACCCTCCGAAGAAGAAACATAAATAATTTTACCCGTAATTCCCGAAATATCGGTGTTGGGAGTGCTTCTTATTTCTTCAATTCTTTTTTCTTCAAGCAAATCAAGCTCCGCAACCTTTGCGTTGCCCGCTTGAGTGTTATATAAAACAGAAACGTCAACTTTTGCCGCAAGCGCAACAACCGGGTCGGCGGTTGCATAAAGCCACTTGCCGTCCTGCTCCACGTGAGGAACAGTCGCTTCCGCAATGTCCGCAAAAGCCCAATGAGTGCTGTCCACGTCCAAAAACAGCATTGTTATTTCCGACGAAACGGAATCGGATGTTTTTGCAATGCCTTTGGCACGGTTAATAACCGTAACAACTTCCGCACGGGTAATTGTGTTGTCCGGCTTAAAGCTGAATGTGCCGTCGCCGTTTGCATAGCCGTTAATAAGTCCTGCGGAAGCCGCCGCTTTAATTGAAGCGTATTTTGCGTGCGATTCGTCCACATCGTTAAAAGCAACCGCCGTGCCTTTATCCGTTGCAAGCCCCGTAAGATAAACAAGTTCCGCAAATTCCGCTCTTGTTATGGGCTGATTGGGAGCAAAAGTTCCGCTGTAAGATTTAAGCAAACCTTTGCTTTGGCAATAGCCGATATATTTTGCATACCATTCGCCCGCCGCAACGTCCGTAAAATCGGAAGTGCCGGAAATGTTTTCTTCTTTTTCCAAAATTCTTGCAATAACCGTGCAAGCTTCCGCTCTTGTCATTGTGCCGGAAGGATTAAACGTGCCGTCATTATAGCCGTTCATATAGCTTTCGTGAGTTTGAAAATCGGGCTTTTCCTTAAAGAACGTAATTGTGCCGATATACATTTTGTCGTTCACGGTAAGTTCCGAAACAAGATGTTCGTCAAACGGGCGCAAATGAAGTTGCTTCATTTTGTGGCTTGAAACTTCGGGGTTAAGCACCTTTTCTATTCCCGTAAGGTCGAAAACCGCATTTGCCCAACAACCCTCAACCAAAGGTTCCTGCGAAAGAACGGAATATCTGCCCACGGTCAGAATATTGCCGTTTTGCATGGGCGAAATAAACATATGAACGTCCGAAACGGGCTTGGGCGATTCATAGTAATACTCCACAACAGCCCATCTGTATGCGTCAAGGTCAACGTTTGCGTTATTCCAAAAGCTGTCGATACCGATTCGGTGCGGACCGTTTTCGCCGTTTTTGCCTTCGGGGTTGGGAATAATAAGAGTTGCGTTTCTGCCGTCTTTTTCCACGGTTTCAAGAACAGCCGTGTTCACATGGTTAACAACGCCGCCTTCAAAATCGCTGAAATTATAGGAAACAAAATCTTCCGAACCGCTGCCGTCGGCTGTCCACTGCGCCGTGAACGTCATATCCGCCGAACCCACGGTGATTTTATCGTTGGGCTGATAAATTTTTTTATCGTATGCGCAAAGCCAGCCGCCAAAGGTATAGCCTCCGTTGGGCATTTCAAAAATGTTTTCCGGCAAAACAAAGCTTTCGCCGTCCTTAAGTTCATAAACTTTGCCGTCCTCGCCGCTTGCGTCGGGGTGTCCCTTATAGAACGTAAAACTTGTTTTGGCGTTGGGGTTGGGGTTCTTTTCGTAAAAAGTATATTTTGCAATATAAATAACGTCGTTTTTGGTAAGATCCGTGGGAGCGGTTGCACCGAACGGACGGAAATGAACCTGATTAATATAGTTCGCCGTTGCGTTTGCGTTAAGAGTTACGTTGCTGAAGTTAAAAATCGCTTCCGTCCACTCGTTTGCAACAATATCTTCTTCGGAATCCACAACCTTGTCGCTCACGGCACCTGTATTGCCGGGAAGATAACGGAATTT
>CAZJCI010000141.1:0-871 GCA_964544455.1 uncultured Oscillospiraceae bacterium | reverse complement strand
TTTCAGATTAACCGTAAAGGTGGGAGAATCCGTTTCGTAATAATAGGTTACGCCGACATATTTATATTTTGGAATTTCAAGTTTCGGCGTGTAATCGGAAACTTTGTGGCAATCCAAAGTTAAAGTGGCTCCGCTTGCCGTCAGCGGAGTGGGCGTAACTTTAACGGAATTCATTCCCTTAAAGTTCACGTTTTTTTCGATTGAGGCGTTTGCCGCACCGTTCACAATTCCGCCGCATATTTGGTTAAAGTCCAAGGAGAACCAGCCGTCCCCCACTTCGGGGCTGTAATCCGCACTTGCCGAAAACGTAAACGTAAACAAAGTTGCGCAAACAAGCACAGTCAAAACAGCCGAAAAAATTCTTTTGATTTTCATTTTGCAAATTCCTTTCGAATTGTTTTTTATAATTAAATTATAATGGATTTTTTGACAAAAGTCAATATAAAAAACATCATATTCCAATAAAAGTTTATGCAAAAATTTCAAAAAAAGAAAAATAAGCCGTCCGAAAATGATATGCCCCCCAAAAGTTAGACACTTTTGGAGGTGCATATTTTTATGTCAAAGAAAGGACAAATTCAAAAAAAGTACTCGCCAGAATTCAAAATTCGTGTTATAATGGATATGCGAGAACACCGATTGAGCTACCACGAAACAGTACGAAAGTATGAATTAGGCAACGATCAAACAGGTGGAGCCAGATTGATGGTTCAAAGGTGGGAACGCGTATTCTTAGAAGAAGGAGCCGAAGGTCTGATGAAAGAAAGACGAGGTCGAGCATGCAAAGCAAGCGGTTCTAATAAAGGTCGCCCGCCAAAGCTCGACCGAAAGGTAGAAGAAGATCTTATTGCGGAGAACCAAAGACTCAGAA
>CAZJCI010000140.1:0-6307 GCA_964544455.1 uncultured Oscillospiraceae bacterium | reverse complement strand
AATATCTGCAAATGACTCGAAAAATCACAGAACATATTGGCAAAAAAAGAAAAAGGTTACTTTCTAATGCTCAAAAACAGAATAAAGAAACAGTATGCCGAACCGATTTCTGAAATTTTTTGACCAATACCTTCCGGTGTTTCATGCCATTGACCGTTTTTGTATAATTCAACGCATTTAGTTTTAAAATTAAAATCGTATTTCAATTAACCCCCTCTACTGTTTTGTTCAGTAAAGGGGGTGCATATCAAAAGATACCGGCTTTTTTTATTTCAAAGAAAAGAGACAAAAAGTTATTTTTTAACAACTAATTATGCTTAATACAATTATTATATTAAACCGTAAAATTCAATTCACAAAAATTAAATATCAGCATTCTTAATTATTTCCGGAATAAACTTTCTGTATTTTTCAAAATCAAACGGCGGCATTCCGGCAAGATAATGGTTAAATCCTTTTGTTCCGTCCGAAAGTTCCCATTTTATAAAGAACATTTTTTTATCGGAATACATAAAATCATATTTTTTGATTTTACAATTAGAATTGGGAGCAATACTGAATCCTCCCGCAAAAAGAACATCTCCGCTTTCGGCGTCCGTTACTTCATATTTACCGCTTACCGTATTCAATGTGTTATTATCCGCAACAAGTGTTATTCCCCAATTGTCAATTTCGTCAAACATAAGAACTACCGGCTTTTGGCTGTTCTTTATATAACCGTAAGCAAGTTTCTTTTCAAAATAATAATCAACAATTGCGTCCGACATTTGCGGCCAACCGTCCAACAAATTCCACCATATCATGCCGCTTTTTGTGGGCTTTCCGCAACGAATTCTTTCAATAAAAAACTTCTTTGCCTCTGCCTGCGAAGACTGCGAAGCAAGCGCATAATCGTCAAGGTTTTTCGGAACATCGCCAAACAGCTGACGGATTTGTTTTTCCATAAGCATAACTCGACCGTCGTTTTCGTTTTGGTCGCTGGAATGAAGTATCCACTGTTCGTTGTCGGTATAAGGCCATACTTTTTCCGCGTCTATAAACTTTTCAATCGAAACTCTTGCGGGGCAACCGTGATAACCGCATTCGGAAATAAAATGCGCACTGTTTTCGGTGTAAAATCTGCTCTTGAAGTAATCCCTCGGTCCCCAAATATGGTTTTCGGGCGCATATTTAAAATCGTTTCGGGTTTCAAAAAGCGAGGTTGGAACAAACGGTGAGCTTGCAAGATATGGACGTGTGCAATCGTGTCTGCGTATTTCTTCCGGAATATATTCTCTTGTAACTTTATAAGTTTGCGGGTCAATGTGATTTTTGCTATGATTAAGCATTTGGTCGACTTCGTTATCGCCTGCCCAAAGAACTATGCACGGATGCTGACGCTTGGAACAAACAACACTTTTAACTTCTGCTCTAAGCTTTTCTTTAAAATCGTCCAACATCGGATAATGCATACATGCCATAGAGAAATCTTGCCATACCATAATTCCGTATTTATCGCAAAGCTCATAAAATCTTTCGCTTTCATATACGTTTCCGCCCCAGCATCGGATAATATTGCATTGAAGCTCCGCCGCCATTTCAAGAGCCTTATCCACTCTTTCAATATCTCTTGAATGAAAAGCGTCAAGCGGAACCCAGTTTGTTCCCAAAGCAAGAATATCAACGCCGTTAATAACAAAACAGAATCTTCCGTTAATTCCGTCCGTAAGGTCTGTTTTTTCAAGTTTTACTGTTCTTATACCAAAATTAACTTCTTTTTGCGCAACGCATTCGTCATCTACATATAGTTTTATAACGGCATTATATATATTGGCGTCTCCGTATCCGTGAGGCCACCAAAGCTTGGCGTTATTCAGTCCGAATCTTATGGCTCCCACTTTATATTTTACAGAACCGCTTTTACTGAATTCGGAATCACCGCATTTTCCGGAAATTTCGATTTTTATGTTATCGTCTCTCAACTTAACCGGCATATCCAATTCATACATAAAGTTAATTTCCGCATATTTGCCGTTTAACGCTTCGGTTATAATATAGGTATTCACAATTTCATATGTATCATAGCAAACAATATCGACGTCGCGCCACAAACCGTAATTAACGCAGCGAGGCATTATGTCCCAACCGTAAGAATGCGGCGGCTTTCTGAATTGTGCCGATTCAATTGAATGATTCCAATATGCAGCGGTTTCAAAAAAAGCGTTATCATAACCGCTTTCATATGCGTCAACCGCAACGGAAGAAAGCTTTATCTGAATAAGATTTTTGTTTGATATAATTTCCGTAACATCAAATTCGTGAGGAATGAAAGCGTTGTCGGACGTGCCTATTAATTCGCCGTTAAAATAATATTCCGCAAGACAATCAACAGCACCGAATCTTAAGGTTATACGCTTTGAATCCGGAATTTCCGAAAGTTCAAATTCTTTTTCATACCACCAATCGTATGTTTCATAAATCTCCGTTTCTCGAATATTCATTCCCTTAAACAAATCTTTCGGCAAAACGCCCGCCTTGGAAAGATCAAGATGAACGTCTCCCGGAACAGTCGCTTCAACGCAAGGAATATTACCGTCTTTAAGCTCATTGGGATCTATAACATTTTTTTCAAGTTTGTTATAGTAATAAAGCTTCCATTTTCCGTTTAATGAAATTTTTTTCATTTTTTCCTCCATAAATTATTATAAATTAAAATATTTGCACGGTTCTTCAAGTGCTCGGTGTAAAACTGCTCCGCATGCGCCTCTCAAAACCGAATGCTTACTGTAAGGTCTTACGATTAAATTAACGCTGTTACGGCAATTTTGCGGTAAATGCATATTAAAAAAGTCGTTACATATATTTTCAACTCTTTCGCCAAGCAAAGCGATTTTATCGGAAATTACAATTACTTGCGGTGAAACCGTAACTATAAAATTTGCCGATATAATCGCAATTTTTCTTACAAAATCATCAAAAGCAATTTCGGCTTCCGTAACTCCGTTTTTAACTTTTTCCGTAAGTTCTTCAACGCTCTTGCAATGTGCGTCTTTAAGCATTTGTGCCGAAGAAGCAAATTGCCCGAAAGTATATATTTTACCGTTGTCGGAAAAAAGCATATGCGAAATTTCTCCTGCCATACCGCAACCGTCGTAAGGCTTGCCGTCAATTATTATGCCTGCACCTATTCCGCTGTCCGAAGCGATAAAAACTATATTGCGATACCGCCAAGGTTCGTCGCTGAAAATATATTCGTTAAAAGCTCCGCAGTGTGCGTCGTGCCACATTACGGTTTTTAATCCCATATCTTTTTCAATACGCTCCGTAATCGAAATATCGGAAAGTCCGCAAAGCGTACCGTTGCACGAAGCGATTTTTGTATTGTCAGCCGCCAAAGGTCCCGGAGCTGCAATTCCTATTCCCAATACCGTTTTGTTTTGCAACTGCTCCAATGCAAGTTTAAGCAGTTCAATACATTTCGAATATAGCGAATCCGCATTACCGTTTTCGTCAAGTTTACAGGAAAATGTAGCAATTATATTACCGTTCGCAGTACACGCCGCCGAGGAAATATATTCTCTGTTTATTCGTAATCCCAACATTGCATAGCGTTCATAGTTAAACGATAGCGAAACTTTTGGTCGCCCTCGTTCTTTTGCAACGTTTTTTGTTTCGGTAACCACATTCTCAATGGTCAGTTTGTTTAAAACTTTAGTTACAAACGCGCAACTCATTTCGGTTGATGAAGCAATTTCAATTCTTGAAATTCCCCTTTGACCGACTATTTTTTTTAAAACCGCCGAATAATTCATATCTTTCACTACGTCCTGATTTGCGCCTGCATATGGGTTGTTCATTTGTTCCTCCTCTTTATTTTACGCTGTAAATAATATAACATATTTATTCTCTTTTGTCAATAGTAAATCATAATTTTTGTATAAATTTACAATAAATGTGATATTGAAAAATAAAACGGTATAGGAAATGTGATTTTATCATATTGGAATAATTTTATCGCCAAGCAAATTCGAAAATAAATGACTTAACCGACATTATAACGTTTTTGAATATCTTCCTAAAATCGTGTGTTTAATATAAAAAATGCACCGCAAAAATTTGACGGTGCATATAAAACGATATATATTTAATCTCTTAATGTTACTCCGTAATCATTTTCAAGACCTTTTAAAATCTTTTTAACGGCGTTATCGGCTTCAACGTCGGAAATGGTTTTTTCTTTATTTCTGAGAACAATGTTGTATGCCATAGATTTTTTTCCGATTCCAAGCTTATCGGATTTAAATACGTCAAATACTTCAACGTTTTCAAGAAGATTTCCGCCGTATTTTTTAATTGCTTTTTTCAAAGTGCCGGCTTCCAAATCATCGTTACAAATAAATGCCAAATCGCGTGTTGACGCAGGAAATTTCGGAAGATGAATATATTCTTTTTCATTATTGAAATTCGAAAAAATAGCTTCAGTATCACCCTCGGCAACATATACGGGACAATCGAATCCGTAATTCTTTATTACATTCGGATGCAGTTCGCCCAGCGTAAATAAAACGCAATTGTCTTTTATTATTTGAGCGCATCTTCCCGGATGATATGTGGGATTTGAGGTAAGCGAAACTGTTTCATAATCTTTAATTCCGGCATTGTCGAGTATATCTTCGCAAATACCCTTTAATTCATAAAAATCAAATGTATTATATGAAGCGATTACGGTTGTGTATAACTCGTCGGCAAGCTCGTCATTCGGAATATAAATCTTAGCTTTTTCGTAAATGGCGGCTTTTTCGTTTCTGTAACGTCTGTTTGTGGAAAGTGCTTCCAAAACTCCGGGAAGCGCGGTTGTACGCATAATGCTTGTATCTTCGCCAAGAGGATTGGAAATAACAATTGAATTTCTTTTGGGACTGTTTTCGGCAAGACAGATTTTATCATACCATTTTGGACTTATAAAAGAATAAGTTTGAACCTCATATATTCCCTTATGCTGAATGAGTGAATCCAACTGTGCAAGGAAAGACTGTTTTGTTGTTCTTCCGCCGATAACGGCTTCGCCTTTGAAATTAGTTGAAGGAATATCGTTGTAGCCGTGAATTCTGACAACTTCCTCGGCAATATCAGGCATTTCCACAAGGTCTGCTCTGTATGACGGCGGAGTTAAAATTCCGTTTTCATATGTTACATCAAGTTTAGCTAAGGTTTTCAGCATAAAGTCTTCGGAAATATTTGTTCCCAAAAACGCATTTATTTTTTCACTGCTGAAAGGAATTTTTGCGGCTTTCACGTGAGTGGGATATTCGTCGATTATTCCGTCCACAACTTCGCCGACTCCAAGAAGCTCTATAAGCTCGCAAGCGCGTTGAATTGCCGGCAAGCAATTTTCCGAATCAAGCCCTTTTTCGTATTTTCCGCTTGCTTCTGTTCTCAAACCAAGATCCCTTGCCGTTATTCTTACAGAAGGACCGAAAAAGTTAGCCGATTCAAATACTATGGTTTGTGTTTCGGAATTTATTTCGGAGTTTTCGCCCCCCATAACTCCCGCAATTGCAACTGCTCTTTCGGAATCGGAAATAACAAGCATTTTATCGGTTAAATTTCTTTCACAACCGTCCAAAGTAGTAATTTTTTCATTATTTTCGGCGGTTCTTACCGTAATTTTCGAGCCTTTAATGTAGTTGTAATCAAACGCATGCATCGGCTGACCGTATTCAAGCATTACATAATTTGTAATATCAACAATGTTATTTATTGGTCTTACGCCGCAATTGCGCAGTCTTTCACGCATCCACTTGGGGGAGGGCTGAATTTTTATATTTTTTACAACTCTTGCACAATATCTGTGGCAAAGTTCGGGGGCTTTAATATCAACCGAAAGATAGTTATTTATGCTATCTCCGTCGCCGCATCCGGTTACTTTCGGAACAGGTGTAACAAAATCTTTTTCAAAAGAGACCGCAGATTCTCTTGCCAATCCGATTATCGAAAGGCAATCAGGACGATTTGAAGTAATTTCAAACTCAACAACAGTATCGTCGTAGCCTATAAGCGGTCTTATGTCGTCGCCGGGTTTTATATTCTGTTCTTTAATCAACCAAATTCCGTCTTCAACCTGATAGGGAACATCATGCACATCGAGTCCAAGTTCGCCAATGGAACAAAGCATTCCGTTTGAGGGAATCCCCCTCAGTTTACCTGATTTTATAACTGTCCCGTCGGGAAGAAGCGATTTGTGAAGTGCTACGGGCACATATTCTTCGGGTTTAACATTTTGCGCACCCGTTACTATTTGAACAGGATTTTCGTTACCTACGTCCAC
>CAZJCI010000139.1:0-6367 GCA_964544455.1 uncultured Oscillospiraceae bacterium | reverse complement strand
TTTTTTGTATGTGCCAGCAACGGGGTGCTGGAATCTTGTCGGGTTGGTGGAGTTACCGGTAATGGAAACGCCAACGTTTTCAAGTCTCATAATAGCAACGCCCTCGGGAACATTGTCTGCACCGTAGCACTTAACTTCGCCGCGAGGACCGTTGGAATAACGTGTTTCGGAAACGACCTTGATTTCTTCTGTGTTCGCGTTAAATTCGGTTTTTACGTATGTGAAACCGTTAATTCTGGAAATTATGAATGCGGCGTCTTTGCCAAGACCGTTAAGAATTACGCGCAAAGGCTTTGTTCTTACTTTGTTTGCGTTAAGAGCAATTTTTATAGCGCCTTCGGCAGCCGCAAAAGATTCGTGGCCTGCCAAGAAGCAGAAACATTCGGTTTCTTCCGAAAGAAGCATTGAAGCAAGGTTACCGTGACCAAGACCAACTTTTCTGTTTTCGGCAACCGAACCGTTTATGCAGAATGCCTGAAGACCGATGCCGATAGCGGCAGCCGCGTCGGCAGCTTTGGTACAACCTTTTTTTATAGCTATAGCCGCGCCTACGGTATATGCCCAAATTGCGTTTTCAAAACAAATGGGCTGAGTTTCTCTTACGATTTTATCGCAGTCGATACCCTTTGCAAGAGTGATTTCTTTGCACTCTTCAATGGACTTAATGCCGTATTCGGCAAGAACCGAGTTGATTTTATCAACACGTCTTTCATAGTTTTCAAATAATGCCATTATTCAGTACCTCCTTCGATTAGTCCTTACGGGGATCAATGTACTTAACGGCTTCATCGAATCTGCCGTAAGTGCCTTGAGCCTTTTTGTATGCGGTGTTTGGATCGTCGCCCTTCTTTATGAAGTCTGTCATCTTTCCAAGAGAAACAAATTCGTAACCGATAACCTGGTCGTCTTTATCAAGAGCCATTCTTGTAACATAACCTTCCGCCATTTCAAGATATCTTACGCCCTTTGATTTTGTTCCGTACATTGTGCCGACTTGCGAACGCGCGCCTTTGCCAAGGTCTTCAAGACCTGCGCCAACCGTAAGACCGTCTTCGGAAAACGCCGATTGCGAACGTCCGTAAACAATTTGAAGGAAAAGTTCGCGCATAGCTGTGTTGATAGCGTCGCATACAAGGTCTGTATTAAGAGCTTCCAAAATTGTTTTGCCTTGAAGAATTTCGGCTGCCATAGCCGCCGAATGCGTCATACCGGAACAACCGATTGTTTCTACAAGCGCTTCTTCGATTACGCCCTCTTTAATATTGAGGGAAAGTTTACAGGCACCCTGCTGAGGAGCGCACCAACCAATACCATGCGTAAAACCGGAAATATCCTTAATTTCCTTTGCCTGAATCCATTTGCCCTCTTCGGGAATGGGAGCCGGACCGTGGTTGGGGCCCTTGGCAACGCAACACATTGATTCTACTTCGCGTGAGTAATTAATCATTGTTTTTATCTCCTTTAAAAATTTTTTACTTTCTTGTTTAATATGTCAAAACAACACGGATTTATTCCGCAATAGTTATTTTGTACGCATTAAGTTATGTTATGCGATAATTTCGCCTTCCATACCGGGAACGCAACCTGCGGCGTTGGATTCGTCGGTATCTACGTGCATAGCCGGAGCGTATTTGTCGGAAACTCTGACAACAACGTCGCCGAAAATATTGCTTCTACCGTCGGAATTGATTTTTACGGAAACTATTTGCTTGTCCGCAAGACCGAATTTTTCGGCTGTTGCCGTATCCAAATGAATGTGCCTTTTTGCGGCGATGACGCCCTCTTTTATAGTAACTTCACCGCAAGGACCTACAAGAGTACATTCGCCGCTGCCGGCAACGTCTCCCGATTCGCGTACCGGTGCGGAAACGCCAATGCTTCTTGCGTCCGTAAGCGAAAGTTCAACTTGAGTTGCCGGTCTTTCCGGACCCAAAACGCTTACGCCGGCAAGGTCTTTTTTTGCGCCTTTTACGGTGACTCTTTCTTCGCAAGCGAATTGACCGGGTTGCGAAAGGTCTTTTTTCTTTGTGAGTTCGTGTCCTTTGCCGAAAAGGATGTCAACGTGTTCGCGTGTGAGATGCACATGACGCGCGCTTGTTTCAACGAGAACTTTGTTTGCCATTTTTCTTTCTCCTTATATGTTTTTTATCCGAATAAACATTTTATTCTACATTACAGTATAGCACAATAGATTGTAAATATAAAGAGATAAATGTTAATTTTTCGGTAAAAAAGATTTTTGTTGCTTATTGTTAAATTTATTTCAAAAAATATTTGTAAATTAACATTTTGTTGTTGAATTTTATAATGGTTTAATGATAGTATTATGATAAATATAATATAGTGGTAAGGTTAGGAGAGTATTATGAACAGCTTTTGGATATGGAATTACGGCGATTACGAAATATATCATTCAAATATGGTGAATTGCCGACGTCAGCAATACGGAGCCGATTATCCTCCTTTTTGGCGTTTATACGACGTTGACAGAAACGTAAAATTTATGTGCGAAAAAGAAATATTGCACGACGGATATTTTGTTTTGCGTCTTATTGGAAAAGGCAATATAACGGTTGACGGAAAAAGGTATCCGTCCGATAAAAAAGTTTTTATAAAAGCGGGAAAACATTTTTTTGAAATATCTGTTTTTAATCTTTCGGGGCTTACCGCGGCATATATGGAAAGCGACGTATTGTTTACGGACGGCGAATGGTATACGGAAGATGTCGAAGGCAAAAAAATTCCCGTAGGGTATGATAAAGAATACACGTTGCCGTCGGATAATCCCGAAAAATTCAACTTTGCTCTTGAAAAAAAAGAATATATAACCCGAGTGGAAGTAAACGGCGGCGTACTTTTCGATTTCGGCATTGAGCTTTTCGGATTTCTTTATGTTTACGGCGCGCAAAAAGACGAAAATATTCATATACGCTATGGTGAATCGCGTGAAGAAGCATTGGATATTGAGTGGGCTGTTGTTCAAGAAGACGTTTGCGGAAGCGAATTTTATACTTTACGTCAACGGGCGTTTAGATATATTTTTATAACCGGTTGCAAAAATCCGAATGTTTGCGCCGACCTTGAATATTTGCCGCTTGAATATAAGGGAAGCTTTGAATGCGACGATAAAGCGATAAACGATATATGGAATATGTGCGCATATACGCTGAAGCTTAATTCAAGAGAAGTTTTTACCGAAGCGGTAAAACGTGACAGATGGCTTTGGGGCGGAGACGCATATCAAACTTTTAAGTTTGCAAAATATCTTTATTTCGATAAGGATATTGTCAGAAGAAGCATTATCGCGTTGCGCGGAAAAGAACCTTTTACGCAACATATTAATACAATAACCGATTACAGTCTTTATTGGGTAATTTCTCTTTGGGAGTATTACAGTGCTTACGGAGATTTTGATTTTATAAAATTCATTTATCCGCGCGCCGTAACTCTTATGGAATTCTGCCGTAAAAGAACAAACGAAATAGGCTTTATTGTCGGAAAAGGAAAAGATTGGCTTTTTATAGATTGGTCGGAAATAGATAAAAGCGGAGTTGTATGCGCGGAACAGATGTTATATTATGTTGCTCTTGTAACAATGAGCAAGCTTGCCGAAGTTTTGGGAGAAGAAAACAAAGAATATCTGTTTGTGGCAAGTGAACTGCTGAAAAATATAAATAAATATTTTTGGAACGAAGAAAAAGGCGCATATATTGATAATTATTTGAGCGACAGCGTAAAAGTAACTCGCCATGCCAACGTTTTTGCCGTAATGTACGGAATTGCGGACGAAAAGCAAACGGAATCGATTGTAAAAAATGTTTTTGAAAACGATAAAATAACAAAGATAACAACGCCGTATTTTGAAGGCTACGAACTTGACGCGCTTGGTAAAGTCGGGAAAAAAGAGATTATTTTCGATATGCTGAAATCGTATTGGAAAGGAATGCTTGACCTTGGAGCAACAACGGTTTGGGAAGAGTATAATCCCGAACTTAGCGGCATTGAGCATTATGCCATGTACGGCGATAAATTTCAAAAATCTCTTTGTCACGCTTGGGGAGCGTCGCCGATTTATCTTTTGGGAAAATATTGGCTTGGCGTGGAGGAAACTTTGCCCGGATATAAAGCTTTTAACGTAAAACCGTACTTGGGAAAATTGGGATATATAAAAGGAACAGTTCCGGTAAAAGGCGGAAAAGTGGAAGTTTTTCTTTCAAAATCAAAACTTTCCGTAAAAACCGATATTCCGGGCGGTACGCTTATATGGCAGGATAAGGAATATGTTCTTGAGCCGGGCAAAGAAATGACTCTTGAATTTTAAAAGGAGATTTATTATTTATGGATATTGGCATCTGCGTTTACGGAATGAAGTATGATGTCGAAGCAGAACTTTTGCGGGAATACAACATAAATAGGACGTTTATTATGTCCGATGTTGAAAATTTTGATAAAACAGTAAAAGAATTTGAAAAAAACGGTATAATTATAGAAACGCTTCATTCGCCGTTCGGCACTATTAACGATATGTGGAAAGACACTGACGTTTTGGGCGAAAGTATTTTAAATGTTTTAAAGGATAGCATAGATAAGTGCAAAAGCTATGGCATACCGACATCGGTGGTTCATGTTTCAAGCGGCAGACCTATGCCGAAAATATGTGCAAGCGGAGTTGAACGTTATTTGCAACTTTTTGAATATGCCGATAAAAAGGGAATTAATATTGCGCTTGAGAATTTACGCTATATTGAAAATCTTAAATATATTTTTGAAAAATCGCCGATTCCCGGTTTTTGTTGGGACGTTGGTCACGAAAACTGTATGGAATATACGGACGGCGTAAAACCTATGCGGTTGTTTGGAAATCGCTTGTGCGCATTACATATTCACGATAACAGATGTATTGCGGATAAAGACGATCATCTTATTCCGTTTGACGGTAATATAGATTTTGACGATGTTGCAAAAACAATATTTTTATCAGGTTATAAGGGTACCGTAATGCTGGAGCTTTCAAGATTTCCCAATATTGACGGATATGTGCGCTATGCCGATATATCGGATGAAGAATATATAAAAAAAGCTTCCGCCGCGGCAAGAAAAATCGCGGCAAAAATCGGAAGTTTTAAAACTTTGAAAACGATTGATTAATAATGTAAATAGGCTTATTAAAAAAAGCTTATAAATATATAATTGTAAGGAGATTATAACCAATGAACACAAAATTCGATATAGCCGTTGGAAATGCCAAAACGGCGGAACTTGATTTAATCGAAATAAAAAGAATTGCCGAAATAAGAAATTCTCCCAATATGGATATTTCGAATTTTCCGCATAACAAGAGGGTATATGTTTCACCTAACGGAAACGACACGAATTGCGGAAGAAGTGAAAAATGTCCGGTAAAATCAATATCAAGAGCAATTTCGCTTTCGGGACAGGGCGATGTAATTCTTTTGCAAAGAAACGGTTTGTGGAGAGAAAAAACGGTAATACCGCAAAATCGAACAATTACCGCATACGGAGAGGGTAAAAAGCCCGTTATAAGCGGTTCGCCCGAAAACGGAGCGGGTGCGGAAAAATGGATTTTGGATTATGAAGGCGAAAATGGCGAAAAAATATGGAAGTTTTATAATGAATCCATGACGGATGTCGGCGGTATTTTTTTTGACGGCGGAGAAAGTTTTGATTATAAGGGATACGCCAAAAAAGCTATGCCGAACTGTATTTCGGGTAATTGGACTTGCGAGGGAAATCCGCAAAAAGCATATGATTATAAAACCGAACTTAAAAACCGTATGTTTTTCCATAAAGCCGATTCGGAATATAACGATAAATACATTGCTTCGGACCGAGCAACCGGACCGTTATATCTTAGGTGCGATAGGGGAAACCCCGGAGAAATATACGGTCAAATTGAGTTTAATACAAAAATACATACAGTAACCGTTATAGGAAATAATGTAACTGTGGATAACGTTTGCATAGTACATACGGGAAGTCACGGAATAGGTTGCGGAACTGTGGACGATTTAACGGTTAGTAACTGCGAAATAGGCTGGATTGGAGGTTCTTTGCAAGGATATTGTCACGATGATTGCGGTTCTGCATTCCGCTTTGGAAACGGCGTTGAAATATACGGCGGTTGTCACAGATATACAATTGAAAATTGTTACGTATATCAATGCTACGACGCAGGAATTACTCATCAGTACAGTTTTCGTTCAAAAGGCGATTGCGTTATGAACGATGTTACTTATAAAAACAACGTAATTACCGATTGCGTATATAATATTGAATATTTTCACAGCGAATACGAGGGATATGTCAGAACGGGGGAGAATATCCTTATTGAGGGAAATTTGTTAAG
>CAZJCI010000138.1:0-6388 GCA_964544455.1 uncultured Oscillospiraceae bacterium | reverse complement strand
AAGCTTTGCGCAAGAACGAAGTCCGTTTCCGCACATTTCCGCTTCCGTTCCGTCCGGATTATAAACCCGCATAAAAAAATCCGCATTATCGCTTTTTTCCACAACAATAAGACCGTCGGAGCCAACGCTGAAGTTCCGTTCCGAAAGTATTCTCGCAACTTCGCCTCGATGTAATAAATTATTTTCAAGATCAATCACATATATGTAATCGTTTCCGTACGCCGTCATTTTTGTAAAAGCAAGAGGATAAGTCATATGTTTTTTCCAAGCGTTCTTTCAAGATCGGCAACAATATCGCAAAAAGGTTCAATTCCGCAGGAAAGGCGTATCAACTTTTCGTCAATACCTATTTTTCTACGCAGATTTTCCGGCGTTGTTGCATGAGTTTGAGTTATGGGATAAGTTATCAGCGATTCAACGCCTCCAAGACTTTCCGCAAATATTACGGTATTTCCGCCCGTCAGCACACATTCCACCAAGGCTGTATATTTTAATCTGAAAGAAATAACCGAACCAAACCCGCCGGATTGCTTTTTCATTATTTCATATCCGTCATTTTCCGAAAGCCCGGAATAATATACTTTTTCAACGTTTCTGTTTTCCGAAAGCCATTTTGCCGCTTTTCTTGCATTTTCCTCATGCCTGCGTATTCTCAATTCCAACGTTTTCATTCCTCGCATTACCAACCAACTGTCAAACGGCGAAAGAGCCGTTCCTTCCGTTTTTGAAATATATTCCAAAGTTTCGGCAATGTCCTTATCGTTTGTTATCGCGAATCCCGCGCTTGTATCGTTGTGACCGCAAAGATATTTTGTCCCGCTGTGAACGCAAATATCCGCTCCGAAATTCAACGGTTTTTGAAGATACGGCGTCATAAAAGTATTATCCACGCACAATTTTGCACCGATTTCGTGAGCAATTTCGGCGCACTTTTTTATATCGGCAACTCTTGCCATAGGATTGGTAGGCGTTTCCGTAAAAAACATCCGAGTGTTTTTTTTAATTGATTTTTTCAAATTATCAAGATTTGAAAAATCCGCAAGCGTACATTCAATGCCAAAGCGTTTAAAAATTACATTCATAAGCCTGTATGTTCCGCCGTATATATCTTCCGAAAGAACAACGTTATCTCCGCAAGACAATGTTGAAAACACCGCAGTTATTGCCGAAAGGCCGGAAGAAAACGCAAAGCAATAATTGCCGTTTTCGGCTTTTGCAACGGTTTGTTCAAGTGCGGCGCGTGTTGGGTTCGCGCATCTTGTATACGAAAATAAGCATTTTTCGTTAAGTCCGGGATTTTCAAATGTAGCCGTTTGATAAATAGGAAAACTTAAAGGAAAATACGGTTTTTCAAGTTCCGCAGCTCCGTGTATGTATAAAGATTCTTCGGAAAAACGAATATCGTTTTCTGTGTTCATGCATAATCACTCTTTCCGCCTTTTGGCTTTTATATTACAGAATATGCGCAAACTTTGGCAATGTGAACAAAAAAACAGGCTTACTTTGAAAAAAGTAACCTGCTTTTCGTCGTTATTACGTTATTTATCGGTTTAATTTTTATTTATACGCCGGGAATTACAATATCAAAGTCAATCATTCTTGAAAGTATATAATTCGACACATACATTCCATGCTCCGTAAAAGCATATCCGTGCGAGTTTTTTATTATATGACCGCTACGCAAAAACGGCGTCATTTTTTCAAGATAAACCGATTCGAACGTTCTTCCGAAACGACGCTTAAAATCTTCGCAATCAACGCCGTTTCCAAGCCTCATTCGCAACATAACATATTCCGCCATTTGCGTTCCGAATTCAACATCAATACATTTATCCACAATTCCGGGACCGCTATAATTATCGGTAAAATTCTTAATATATAACGACGCACTGTTTTTATAGCAAAACCGCTTTCCCGAAAAAAACGAATGAGCCGAAGGTCCGAATCCTATATATTCGTCACAGTTCCAATACTTTAAATTATGCACGCTTTCATATCCGGACTTTGCAAAATTCGAAATTTCATAGTGTTTAAATCCAAGCTTGCGAAGCATTTCGCAAGAAACAAAATACATATCGCTTTCCGCATCCTCGTTTGGGAGCACAAGCCTGCCGTTTGTATGCATGGCATAAAACGGAGTGCCTTCCTCTATTTTTAAACCGTACAACGATATGTGAACCGCACCAAGTTTAACGGCTCTTTCTATACTTGCAAGCACATTTTGCAAATTTTGATTCGGAAGTCCGTACATTATATCGACGTTTATATTTTTAAAACCGGCTTTAACGGCATTTTCAAGCGCAACAACATTGTCGTGCGCCGTATGAATTCTTCCGCATATTTTTAAATCTTTATCATAAAAGCTTTGAACTCCGATACTCAGCCGATTTACCCCGGCTCGTCTCAGTGCGGAAAGCTTGGCTTTGCTTACTGTACCCGGATTTGTTTCAAGCGTAACTTCGCATTTTTGCGAAACATAGAAACATTTTTTTATTTTTTTTAACAACGCCGATATTTGTTCCGCTTCAAGCAACGACGGCGTACCGCCTCCGAAATATATCGAATCCACAACATACGGCGCAAGCTGAAGACTATGTTCTTCAAAATGAATCGCAAGCGCGTCAAGATAAAGATTAATAAGTTGCTCGTTTGCCGCAGGTATGGAATAAAAATCGCAATAAAGACATTTTTTTACGCAAAACGGAATGTGGATATATAATCCAAGCTTTTTTAAACTATCGTATTTCGGCATAAAACGTCCTTTCAAAAACTTGTTTATTTGGGAAATATTAAATACGCTGAAAAAGCAAATTTAATCTTCGTCAAACTTCAAAACAGCCATAAACGCCTCCTGCGGAACTTCCACGGAACCCAAAGAACGCATACGTTTTTTACCTTCCTTTTGCTTTTCAAGAAGTTTTTTCTTCCTTGTAATATCTCCGCCGTAACATTTTGCAAGCACATCCTTTCGAAGTGCCCTCACCGTTTCTCTTGCAATTACTTTTCCGCCTATTGCGGCTTGTATGGGAATTTCAAATAACTGTCTCGGAATATTATCCTTAAGCTTTTCGGCAATTTTTCTCGCTCTTCCGTACGCTTTATCTGAATGTACGATAAACGAAAGCGCGTCAACCGTTTCGCCGTTTAAAAGTATATCCAATTTAACAAGTTTGGAAGGCTCATATCCCGAAATTTCATAATCAAGCGAAGCATAGCCTTTGCTGCGGGATTTTAATGCGTCAAAAAAATCGTATACAATTTCATTCAACGGTAATTTATAATGCAATTCCGCCCTAGTTGTGTCCACATATTTCATATCTATATACACTCCGCGTCTGTCCTGACACAAATCCATAATTCCGCCCACATATTCGGTCGGCGTAATTATACTTGCAAGAACAATCGGTTCGCTCACGTAGTCAACGCTGTCGCCTTGCGGGAAATTAACGGGATTATCAATCCTATAAACGGAACCGTCGTGGCGCGTAACTTCATAAATAACGCTTGGCGCCGTTGTGATAAGATCAAGGTTAAATTCACGTTCAAGGCGTTCTTCTATAACTTCCATATGGAGAAGTCCCAAAAAACCGCATCTGAAACCAAACCCCAAAGCAATCGATGTTTCCGGTTCATATGTCAATGCCGCATCGTTAAGCGCAAGCTTTTCCAATGCGTCTCTTAAATCTCCGTATTTTGCACCATCCGCAGGATAAATACCGCTAAATACAACAGGCAACGCCTCTTTAAACCCCGGAAACGCTTCTTTTGCTGGATTATCGGCAAGCGTAACGGTATCGCCCACACGGGTATCCGAAACGGTTTTTATCGAAGCGGTTATATAACCGACCTCACCTGCCGAAAGTTCTTTATCCTTTTCAAGCCCAAACGCACTCATATGTCCTACTTCGTTCACTTCATAAGTTATTCCGTTTGACATAAGCATGATTATATCGCCTTGCTTTACCGTTCCGTCAAAAACTCTTACATAAACGACAACGCCTCTGTATGAATCATAATAAGAATCGAAAATAAGAGCTTTAAGCGGTGCTTCCGTATCGCCTTGCGGTGCGGGAATATCGTTTACAACACTGTCCAACACGCTTTCAATATTAAGTCCGGTCTTTGCGGAAATTGCCGGGCAATTCTGAGCAGGAATACCTATAATATCTTCAATTTCATTACGCACCTTTTCAATATTTGCCGACGGTAAATCTATTTTGTTTATAACAGGAACAACTTCCAAATCGTTTTCCACCGCCAAATATGCGTTTGCAAGAGTTTGAGCCTCTATTCCCTGCGTGGCGTCCACAACCAAAAGTGCTCCGTCGCAAGCTTTAAGCGACCTCGAAACTTCATAGTTGAAATCGACATGACCGGGAGTATCTATCAGATTAAAATAATAATCCTTTCCGTCCTTTGTATGCTTAAGTCGGACGGCTCTTGCCTTTATGGTAATACCTCTTTCTCGTTCAAGGTCCATATTATCAAGAAGTTGTTCTTCCATTTCCCTGCTTGAAACGGTTTCCGTTTTTTCCAAAATCCTGTCCGCAAGAGTGGATTTTCCGTGGTCTATATGCGCTATTATGGAGAAATTTCTTATATTTTCCAATTTCTTTTTTGCCATATACTACATTCCTTTTCGGTAGCTGATGATTATTATAATTATTTATTATATCAAAAATATTGCAAATAATCAAGAGGTAATATAAATAGTTTACAATTTTTGCAAAGTCAAGCCTTTATCAACAACCATAGCATATTTTGTAAAAAAATATTTTTTCTCTTGACTTTCATAAATCAACACATTATAATATACAGATATGTAGCGTGCTACACTTTTTTTGTTGGAGGCGAATTTTTTGACATACAACATATCCGCCGACGGAATCGGGTATCTTATAAAAAGTCTTAACGATAAACTAAAATCCGATGCCGACGCCGATCTTAAAGAATTTAACCTAACATTTTCTCAAACCCGAATTCTTGCGTATTTGCGTAGTTGCGGAGGAAAAGCAACTCAAAAGGAAATAGAAATATTTTCCGCCGCCTCGCATCCGACCGTTGTGGGTATAATTTCAAGAATGGAACAAAACGGTTATGTGGAAACCTTCTTCGATGCTTTCGATAAAAGAAATAAAATAGTAAAACTTACCAAGCTTGCTTCAGCGTTAGGCGAGGATATGGAAAAACGCATTCTGGAAAAAGATAAAAAATTAATGTCTTCTCTTTCCGAAAACGAAATTGCGGAACTTAAAAGAATGCTTTGCATTATTCTGAAAAATTTTTAATAGCTTTTATTATCTCGTTATAATAATTGAAATTTATCATAATTAATTAAACAATTATTTCAGCGAAAGGAGTTGCATTAAATTTCAAAAATCTAAAACCCAAATCAGCGCATAAAATCTTATTATAAAGCGTATTCACAAAACATCAAACAAAAAATTTAATGCTGTGTAACACCGCAAAACCGTTGTTTTCATTTTGCGACTTAAATCACAGCGGAAAGGAAGGACACATTATGATAAAAACTCTTTTGGGAAGCGTACGAGAACATAAGTTGGGTACGGTTATAACAATTACGCTTTCCGTTCTTGAAGCCGCATTTGAAATATTTATTCCGTTGACTATGGCAAAGGTTATAGACCGCGGAATTGACAAAGGCGATATGAGTGCTGTGTGGAAATACGGTGCTTTTCTTTTGTTGCTTGCGACACTGCAACTGATAACCGGAATGCTGTCGGCGCATATTGCCGCACATACGTCCGTGGGGGTTGCGGCAAATTTGCGAAAAGATATGTATGATAACGTTCAAACATTTGCGTTTTCAAACATAGATAAATTTTCCACGGCTTCAATCGTAACTCGATTAACAACAGACGTCACAAACATTCAAACAGCATATCAAATGATGATGCGAATGGCGATACGGGGACCGGTAATGCTGATTTTTTCCATGATTGTTTCTTTCAGAATAAACAAAGAAATATCGTTAATTTTTCTTGCAATTATCCCGATACTTTCCGCATTGCTTTTAATTATCGTAAAAAACGTACACCCGGTTTTCAACCGTGTTTTTAAAACCTACGATAAGCTTAACAACGTTGTTCAAGAAAACGTTAAGGGAATACGCGTTGTGAAATCTTTCAACCGTGAAGATTATGAAATAAGCAAATTCAAAAACATATCGGAAAATATATATCAAGATTTTTCCAAAGCCGAACGCTTGCTTTCATATAACTCCCCCATTATGCAATTTTTTATGTACGGTTGTATGATATTAATTTCATGGATAGGAGCAAAAGCAATTGTTTTGAGCGGGAATAACGCTTCGTTGGGACTTACCACCGGAGAACTTACTTCGCTTTTCTCCTATGCAATGCAAATC
>CAZJCI010000137.1:0-6408 GCA_964544455.1 uncultured Oscillospiraceae bacterium | reverse complement strand
TTATTATTGACTTTTAATATTATATATGTTAGCATAACATTACACAATCTTATGTGAATGAAAGGAAAAACATATGGAACTTGCAACAAAAGAATTTCTTAACGAAATAGACAGAATCAGCGAAGAAAAAAAATTCAGTATTTTAAATACGGATTCGGTATATCCTACAAGCGGCACGGTATATTATGTTTCGGAAAACGGAAACGATTCAAACGACGGTCTCTCCCCCGCAACGGCAATCAAATCGCTTGAAAAGGCAAGCGCACTCCCCTTTGCCCCGGGTGACACTTTGCTTCTTGAAAGAGGAAGTCTTTTCAGAGGACATCTGACAATAAAAACCGAACATATTACCGTTTCCGCTTACGGCAAAGGTACGAAACCGATAATCAGCGGCTCTCCGGAAAACGGTGCGAAACCTCATTATTGGTCATTGGTTGAAGGTTCAAAAAACATATATAAATATTATAAAAAACTTTGCGAAATAGGCGGAATAGTTTTTGACGAAGGAAAAATTGCCGGTATTAAAACAATACCCTTTTTTACGGACGGAAAGTTTGTAAACGCCGATACGGAGCATACTGATTTTAACATACTTACCGACCTTAAAAAGAACTACGCATTTTTCAGCGACATTCAAAACGAGCTTTGGCAAGGTCATCCCCTGGTTCACGATATTCAAAAACACATTGGCGATTTTTATTTGCGTTGCGATGAAGGTAACCCCGGAGAAATTTTTAACAGCATAGAATTTATAGCTCGAGGCAACACAATTGTGCCGGCTGCCGATTTTATTACAATCGACAACGTTTGCATTCGTTATTGCGGCACACATTCCATAGGCACCGGATCACGCAACGGTTTGACTGTGCGCAACACGGAAATCGGTTGGGGCGGCGGTTGTATCCAATTTTATAATCCAAACGGATACCCAACAAGATTTGGTAACGGCATTGAAATTTACGGTTCTTGCAAAGATTTTACTGTTGAAAATTGCTATATTTATCAAATTTACGACGCCGGCGTTACTCATCAGTATCAATTCGGCAATGCTGACGAGCCTGCCCGCAAACACGAAAACGTTACATATAAAGATAATCTTATTGAATACTGTATATATAATATTGAATATTTTCTCGGTCAAAACGGTCACGACGATCAAATTATGAAGAACGTTTTAATGAAGAATAATATTTTAAGATTTGCCGGCTATGGTTGGGGTTCATTTTATTCAAGAGCCGCTCATATAAAAGGCTGGGATCACAGAAATATTTCCGAAAATTTTGTTATTGAAAATAACATTTTCGACAGAAGCCGTTCAATGTTGATACATTGCGGCGTTCAGGAAGCAAAGCACTTACCGGTTATTAAAGGAAACACTTATATACAATTTGCGGATAATAAACACAATTTGGGCAGATATTGCGAACGTGGCAGCACTGAATTTTGCTACCCGCCGGAAAGACTTGATTATACGGATGACAACGTGCGCAATATTGTTAAAGACGTTAGCGCAAAGATATATTATGTTACCGAAGAACCGATTTGCCCTGGATTTTGGCCTTCGGGAATGGAAAAGTAATATTAAAAGCGGTATTCTTTATGAATGCCGCTTTTTGTTATGAAGTTTGAAAATAACAACAAATGTTATTTTTGACTTGCAATATGGTAAAAATGTATGACTAAAAATAAAAAATATTATTCGTATTGTAAAAATTAAAGAAAAGTACTTGTATTTTTGAAAGATGTATATTATAATGTTATATATTACTTTGAAAAGAGAGTGATCATCATGTCTGAAAACTCAGGAAAAACAAGAACATTTTCGGTTGCAAGCGATAAAGAATTGGAAATGTTTCAAATTATGTCAACGGTTTATGCGTCGCTTAAAGAAAACGGTTATGACCCCATAAATCAACTTGTAGGCTATATTCTTTCCGAAGATCCTACATATATTACAAACAGAAACAACGCAAGAGGACTTATAAGAAAAATTGACAGAGATGAGCTTTTGCGAACTTTGGTTAAAAGTTATCTTGGTATAACCGATGAAAAATGATATAATTTAAGAAAGGATGTGTTTATATGACTAATTCGGAAATTCTCACATATAAAGGTCTTCCGCTTGTTCGCAGCGGTAATAAAATTTTTTACGGTGACCCGAAGAAAAAATTTATTCTTGTGCTTATTATATTAAAAGTCGATAAAACCGGCGAAATCGCTTTGCCGTCGAGGGTACTTGTTCAAATTCGAAAAACGGACGGAACCGACGAAGTTGTTCAGGAAAAAGAAAAGAACAGCCTTGGCGAGGCTTTTCAGCTTGGACTTATATGGCTTGAACGTTCTCTTTCACAATGATTTTCACAAGCAAGACTTGCACATATTCAAATATTTGTATTTGTTAAAAGGCATTTTTTGCAAAAAGGACGTTTATTATGAATTTAAAAAGTATATTTTCCGTAGCTTTCGCGGTTATTATGTGCTGTGGTTTATTTTTAGGCGCGATTCTTTTGAATAATTTATTTTCCGATTCATCGACGCCGAAAAGCAATTCCGAAAAACACAACAATGCCGACAATATAAAAACCGATAATTCAAGTAAAACCGAAAATAATACTGTATCGAGTACTTTAAACTCGGATAACGGTAATTTGCAAACCGAAATTACCGATAAAGTTATTAGTTTTCTTGCAGCCGGAGATAACATTGTGCATCAAAGTGTAATTGATGACGCAAAATCGCTTGCAATAGAATATTCAAAAGAAACAGATTATTATTTTGATTCTATGTATGAAAATTTGCAACCCCTAATTTCTTCCGCCGATATTGCGTTTATAAATCAAGAAGGACCTATCGGAGGCAAAGAACTTAACGGATATACCGGCTACCCTGCTTTTAATGCACCGAACGAAGCGGGAACCGCACTTGTTAACGTTGGGTTCGATATAATCAATATTGCAAATAATCATATGCTTGACAGAGGAGAAAAAGGATATGCCAACAGTATAGCTTTTTGGAAAAATCAACCCGTAACACTTATCGGAGGATATGAAAGCGAAGAAGATTTTAACACTATTCGTTATTTGGATTATAACGGAGTGAAAATCGCATTGTTATCATATACTTACGGCACAAACGGCTATTATCTTCCAAGCAACAGCAAAATGTGGGTTCCTTATTATAATGAAAATAACATTCTTCAAAAACACGCAACCGAAGCACGCAAAAATTCCGATATTGTTATAGTTTCGATGCACTGGGGCGATGAGAATTCTTTTACGCCAAACAATATTCAAAAACAGTATTGCGATATTCTTGTTAACTGTAATGTTGATGTAATAATCGGAACTCATCCGCACGTTTTGCAACCCATAGAATGGAAAGACCGTCCCGATGGGAAAAGAACTCTTGTTGCATATTCAATAGGCAATTTATTATCAACAATGGAATATTCCAAAAATCTGATCGGCGGTTTGTTGACATTTGAAATAAACCATACAGACAGTAACGATATTTATATTCAAAATCCTATTCTGATTCCGACAATTTGTTTCTATTCAAAAAATCGGGACGGTTTGAAGCTTTATGAATTTTCAAAATTTTCGAAGGAAATGTATGCGTTGCACGGTTGCACTTTAAAAGAAAACGTAAGCTTTGAGCAAGCGAAAAAATATATAACCGATACAATTTCGGCTGAATTCTTGCCTGACGGTTTTTGATAAAACGGCATATAATTTAATTGAAAGGACATAGAAAATGAAAACCTTAATGGAAACAGAAATTTACGAGCAACCTTCCGTTCTTGCTCGTATAGAAAAAACAAACGAAAACGTATTTGGACAACTGATTGACGAACTTAACCGCAAACAACCTTCACTTGCCTATTTTGCCGCAAGAGGCACTTCGGATCACGCTTCCGTTTATGCAAGCTATTTGCTTGGAATTTATAAAGGCATCCCATCGGGGCTTGCCATGCCTTCTGTTGTAACTGTATATAACGGTGCTCTTGATTTATCTAATGCAGTAGTCTTCGGCGTTTCTCAATCCGGAAAGGCTGAAGATGTGAGAAACGTTATGCAACGAGGGAAAAATTGCGGTGCAACAGTTGTATCCGTTACAAACAATTTGGAATCACCGATGGCACAACAAGCGGATTATCATCTTTATTGCAATGCCGGTGACGAAAAGAGCGTTGCGGCAACAAAGACTTTCACATCGCAAATGTATAATCTTGCTTTGATGACAGCAAAATGGGCAAACAACGGTGATTTACTGAAAATACTGAGAAGTGTTCCGGAAGCGGTTTCCGAAATGCTTGAAACGGTTCCTCAAGCTATTGATAAAATCATAGAAAGATACCGCTTTATGGAAGAAGGATTTATTCTCGGCAGAGGACTTAACTACCCTATTGCTCTTGAGGGGTGTCTTAAATTGCAAGAAACAAATTATGTAAAAATGAAGGGCTATGCAATAAGCGATTTTTATCACGGACCTTTTGCACAGGTAGAAAACGGAACTCCGGTTATTCTTTACGCCGCCGACGGTCCTTGCCTTGCGAATGCAAAAGAAATGCTTGACAAATTGGATTCGGTTGGTGCCGAAACAATTGTTGTTTCGGATAATGCCGATTTTATAAAAGATCGTTCTTTGGCATTTAAAATTCCGTATTTGGGTTCGGACGCGGCCTCGCCTTTTCTGTTTTCTGTTTTTGCACAACTTTTTGCCTGCAAATTAACAGCGGTAAAAGGACTTAATCCCGACGCCCCACGTAATCTTAAAAAAGTAACGGTAACAGTTTAAATACGTATATAATATGTCGAATGTGTAAAATTACATCAATTTGCTTGAAATCTTTATAAAATAATGTTATAATAAAAATGATAGGCTGAGATAAAGAGTGCATGGTGCAACTGTGATGTTACAGAGAGAAGTCGGAGCTGAAAGACTTTACATCAAGTATCGTGTGATTTCGCTTTTGAGCTTTTCCGCTGAAGTTTTAACTTAAGTAGGCGGAAACGTATTGCGGCGTTAACGCATCCGAGAGTTTCGATTCATTCGAGAAATTTGGGTGGTACCACGGCTTTGTCGTCCCATGCATTAGTTTGCATGGGATTTTTTATTTCGCTTAAAATCACGGATATTTATTAATATAAGGAGTACAAAAAATGAGAGAAAAGCTTTTAGCGCTTAGGCAGCAGGCTCTTGATGAGCTTTCCACCGCAAAAACCGTTGCCGAACTTGACGAAATGAAGATAAAATATCTCGGCAAAAAAAGCGAGCTTACAGCACTTCTTCGTCAAATGGGAACACTTACCGCTGAAGAAAGACCTATCATCGGACAGCTTGCAAACGAAGTAAGAACTTCTATTGAAACAAAACTTGAAAACATCAAGGAAAATATAGCTGCCGCCGAAGCCGAAAAAAAAATCGCTAAGGAAAAAATTGACGTAACACTTCCATCAAAAAAAGTTGTCAGTGCCAAAGCACACCCCATTTCCACCGTACAAACGGAAATTGAAAATATATTTATAGGAATGGGTTTTTCAATAGCAGAAGGACCGGAAGTAGAATACGATTATTATAACTTTACGGCGCTTAACACACCTGAATTTCATCCCGCAAGAGACACGCAAGATACGTTTTACATAAACCCAAAAGTTCTTTTAAGAACACAAACTTCTTCCGTTCAGATTCACGTAATGGAACATCAAGCTCCTCCGATAAGAATAATTTCTCCGGGGCGAGTATACCGTTCCGACGCTGTGGACGGCACACACTCGCCGATGTTTCATCAGGTTGAAGGGCTTGTTGTTGATAAAGGAATAACAATGGGCAATTTGAAAGGTACGCTTGAAACTTTTGCTAAAAAAATGTTCGGTGAAGAAACAAAAATACGTTTCAGACCTCATCACTTTCCTTTTACCGAACCTTCTTGCGAAGTTGACGTTTCTTGTTTTGTATGCGGCGGAAAAGGCTGTCGGCTTTGCAAAGGCGAAGGGTGGATAGAAATTTTGGGTGCCGGAATGGTACACCCCAATGTTTTAAGAGGTTGCGGAATCGATCCCGAAATTTATTCCGGCTTTGCATTCGGCATGGGAATTGAAAGAATTGTAATGAAAAAATATAATATTGACGACATGAGACTTCTTTATGAAAACGATATCAGATTTCTTTCGCAGTTCTGATAAAACGGAGGATTTAAAATATGAACTTATCTATGAAATGGCTTGCGGATTACGTAAAGCTTGACGGCGTTTCTATAAAAGAATATTGCGACAGAATGACTGATACAGGTTCAAAAGTCGAAACTTTTGAAGTGCTTTCGGATAAAATTAACAACGTTGTTGTCGGAAAGCTTATTTCTGTGGAAAAACACCCTGACAGTGACCATTTGCTTATTTGTCAAGTGGA
>CAZJCI010000136.1:0-6421 GCA_964544455.1 uncultured Oscillospiraceae bacterium | reverse complement strand
GAAACCGAACAGGCTGAATTGCAAACATACAGAGCCAACGTCGATATTAACGAAGACGGCGCAGTAACGGTTGAAGACCTTGCAATCATCAAAAACAATTTTGGCAAAAAGTCAATAGATATAACAGCCGATTTTGAATAAACCGCACGGTTTTTATCTCCTCCGATTTTCGGAGGAGATTTTTTTTGCCGAAATTAAATATTTGCATTAAGATTTACGTTATAGAAATATTTTTTTAATCACAAAACCCAAAAAATGTATTATAATATGTTAGAATATATTTTTTCAAGTCTTGGAGGCGCACATATATGGATAACAATAATCAAACCAACGACGGCGGCGAATATAATATGCAAAAGGCGGCGCGTAACGCGCTTGATTGGGTGGAAACATTTTCCGTTGCGCTTTGCGTTGTCATTTTGATGTTCACGTTTGTTTTCAGAATTGTAACCGTGGACGGCGAATCAATGATGAACACGCTTCACGACGGCGAACGTCTTGTAATTTCAAACATCGCCTATAAGCCGCAAATCGGCGATGTGGTAATAATCAGCGTTCCCGAATATTACGGCGACAATCCGCTTGTAAAACGTGTAATTGCAACCGGCGGACAAACCGTGGACATAGATTTCGAAAATTGGATTGTAACCGTGGACGGAGAACCGCTTGCAAAGGATTCAAGCGGCAACCCCACAAACGAATCCTATATAAACTATATCGACGGTTTCCCGATGTACGAAGCCAAAAACTATTCAAAACCCATATCCTATCCCTACACTGTCCCGGAGGGAAAAGTTTTCGTAATGGGCGATAACCGAAACAATTCCCGCGATTCTCGATATTTCGGCGCGGTTGACGAACGCTATATCATAGGCAAAGTATATTTCAGAATATCGCCGTTTTCAAGAATCGGAAAAATCCAAGCGGTAAGACCGGCAAACTGAGGCACAACATAACATAATCGGAAAGGTAACGGAAATATGCCGTCAAACAAAGGCTTTAAGCCCAACAAAAAAAAGAAAAAAACGCCCGCCGAAGCCGAAATTAAGCTCACGCCCGAACGCAAGGTGGGAAAAGTAATACAGTGGTTTCCGGGGCACATGGCAAAAGCCAAGCGAGAAATTGCCGAAGATTTAAAATACGTCGATATAGCCATAGAACTTTGCGATGCAAGAATTCCCGTTTCCAGCCGAAACCCGCAAATAAAATCCATATTAAACGGAAAACCGTCCGTTTTGCTGATGAATAAAAGCAGTCTTGCCGATCCCGAAATAAACGAAAAATGGAAACGTTATTATGAAAAAGAGGGGCAAAGCGTGCTGTTTACCGACGCGCTGAGCGGCAAAGGCACAAACGAAATTGTGCCCGAAATTCGCAAGGTACTTGCGGAAAAGCTTGAGCGAATCCAATCCAAAGGTATGAATCGGTTGCCTCGTGCCGTAATCATCGGCGTTACCAATGCGGGAAAATCCACGCTTGTAAACAAACTGTGCGGTGCAAAAAAAGCGAAAACCGAGGATCGTCCGGGCGTAACCCGCCAAAACCAATGGATAACGGTTAAAGATAGCGTGGATTTGTTGGATACCCCCGGCATTTTGTGGCCGAAATTCGACGACGAGGAAACAGGGCTTTCGCTTGCTTTTACCGGAGCAATCCGAGATGAAATTTTGGATAAAGAAGAAATAGCCATACTTCTTTGCGATAAATTGCGAAAATTATATCCGCAGCTCCTTTGCGAAAGATATAAAATAACGGAAGATATTCAAGACCTTATGCCGCACGAACTTTTCGAGCTCATAGGCAAAAAAAGAGGATTTCTTATTTCCGGCGGCGAAATAGATTACGCGCGTTGCGCCGCAATGTTGCTTGATGAATTTCGAGGCGGAAAAATCGGCAGAATTTCGCTTGAATTTCCTCCCGAATATACCCAAAAAGCGGAGGAAAACCAAAATAATGCTTAACGATAAATACGAAAAAGAACTCGGAGGCGTTGTTTGCGGCGCAGACGAAGCGGGCAGAGGTCCTCTTGTCGGCAGAGTATATGCGGCGGCGGTAATTCTTCCGAATTTCAGCGAAGCCGATGAAGAAACCGCCGAAGTGTTTTACTTGCTTAACGATTCCAAAAAGCTGACCGCAAAAAAAAGATTCGAACTTGCGCCGAAAATAAAAAAAATTGCCGTTTCTTGGTGCGTTGCATGGAGCGAAGTTTGGGAAATAGAAGAAATAAACATTTTGGAAGCGTCACTGCTTGCAATGCGCCGCGCAATTTCGGGGCTTTCGCAAAAACCCGATTTTGCGTTGATAGACGGTAACATATCAAGGGGATTCGATAAAATAAACGTAAACGCGCACGCAATTGTTGGCGGCGACGGTATTTCTTTTTCGATTGCCGCGGCTTCCGTTCTTGCAAAAACCGAAAGAGATAACTATTGCATTGATTATCTTGATAAAGCCTATCCGCAATACGGTTTTGCAAAACATAAGGGCTACGGAACCAAAGCACACTATGAAGCAATCGAAAAATACGGAATTTGCCCCGAGCACCGAAAAAGTTTTCTTGCAAAATATTTTGCAAAAAACAACGGATAACGGTTATGAACGATAGGAAAATCGGAACGCTTGGCGAAGAAATAGCCGCCGAATTTCTGAAAAGTATCGGATACGATATTGTCGAGCGCAATTTCACCGTTAAGGGCGGCGAAATAGATATAATAGCCGCCGACGGAGCAACGCTGGTTTTTGTCGAAGTTAAAACAAGAAACGGAAACGAATATCTTCCCGCACTTTCGGTTGACCGACGTAAATGTAAAAACATTGTCGGGTGTGCGGAAAAATTTGTTCTTAAAAAAAGCGAAATCGCCTTGGCAATGAAAGCAAGGTTCGATTATGTTGAAATTATTTTTAACGCCGAAAACAAATCCGAAAATCCAAAAATAAGGCATTATAAAAATATTATAACGTAATTTCGGAGGTTTTGCGTGAACATTTTCGATATACATTGCGATACTCCTTTCGAGCTTTACAGAAAAAAGCTTCCGCTTAAAAATGGAGTAACGGCGGTATCTCCTCAAAAAGCCGCAATATTCGAAAAAAAGGTGTATGTAACAGCTTTTTGGAGCGATAATCGCATTTCCGAAGACGATTGCTATGAAGAATTTCTGAACAGTTCCTTATATTTGGATAATTTAATAAAAGAAAACTCAAACACGGCAATGCTTTGCACCAATGCAGACGAATTGAGCAAAGCGGCGTTGCAAGGAAAATTCGGCATAATAAAAGCCGTTGAGGGCGCAAAACTTATCGGAACGGAGCTTTCAAGGCTTGAAACCCTGAAAAAACACGGCGTAAGCATTCTTGTTCCGATGTGGAGCGGAAACGAAATTGCGGGCGGAGCTTGGAATACAAACGAAGGACTTACAAATTTCGGACGAAACCTTTTGCAAGAGAGCAAACGATTGAATATCGTTACGGACGTTTCGCATATGTCGGAAAAAAGTTTTTGGGAAACATTGGAAATATCGGAAAAAAACATAATAGCCTCACACTCAAATTGCCGTGCGTTATGCCCGCATTCGCGAAACTTGAACGATTCGCAAATTAAAGCGATAATTAAAGCGGGCGGACTTATCGGACTTAATCTTTGTCAAAAGCATATAAGTCCAAAATATGCGCATAGGTTTGCCGATAAAAGCGACGATTTTATATTCGAAGCGGCGCAACACGTTATGCACATACTTGAACTTGGAGGAAAAAACGTTTCGTGTATAGGTTGCGATTTCGACGGCACGGAACCGTCTATGCATATTCCGGATACGTCGCATATGCCGTTGCTGTATAATGAATTGTTACGGCTTGGCGTTTCATGGGAAATTGCGGATAATATTTTCTTTAATAACGCTTATAATTTTTTTATAAAAAATCTGATGTAAATAATCCGCAAACAGCGGAGAAAGGATATAAAAATGAACTATTTCAGCACAAGAGATACGGAAAAAAAATTCGCAAAAACTTCCGCGCAGGTAATAAAACAAGGAATTGCCGACGACGGCGGGCTTTTTATGCCCGAAACCGTTCCGCAAATAAACCTTGATTTTATAAAATCGCTTTGCGAAAAAGATTATGTTGAAAGAGCGGCGCAGGTACTTTCGCTTTATCTGACGGATTATACCTACGACGAACTGAAAAACGCGGCTTCCGAAGCGTATTCTTCACAAAAATTCATAGGCGGCGCGGCTCCCGTTGTTGCGCTCGGCGAAAATATAAGAGTGCTTGAGCTTTGGCACGGTCCGACGTGCGCGTTTAAAGATATGGCACTTCAAATTATGCCAAGACTTCTTTCTAAGGCTCTTGAAAAAACGGGAGAAAAAAGGCAGGCGGTTATACTTGTTGCAACCAGCGGCGATACGGGTAAAGCCGCGCTTGAAGGTTATTGCGATGTTGATAAAGTGAAAATTTGCGTGTTTTATCCCAACGACGGCGTAAGCGATATGCAAAAACTTCAAATGGCGTCTCAAAAAGGAAACAATGTGTATGTATGCGCTATAAACGGTAATTTCGACGACGCTCAAACAGCGGTTAAAAAAATCTTTTCGGATAAAGTTATTGCCGAAAAATTGGATAATGCGGGATATTTTCTTTCCAGCGCAAACTCAATTAACTGGGGAAGACTTGCTCCGCAAATTGTATATTATATTTCGGCATATTGCGACCTTGTAAACGAAAAAGACATAAAATTGGGCGATGTTGTTGACGTTGCCGTACCGACGGGTAATTTCGGAAATATTTTTGCCGCATATCTTGCAAAGCAAATGGGACTTCCCATAAGAAATCTTGTTTGTGCGTCAAACAAAAACAATATTCTTACGGATTTTCTTTCAACCGGCACATACGACAGAAACAGAGAATTTTATACAACAATGTCTCCGTCCATGGATATTTTAATTTCTTCAAACCTTGAAAGACTTCTTTATTGCGTTGCGGGTGCGGAAAAGGTTAAGGAATATATGTCCGCTCTTGCAAAAGACGGAAAATATACCGTTGAACCGGAAATTTTTTCGGAAATAAAAAAGAGTTTCATAGGTTTTTACAGCGACGAAGAAAAAACCGCAAACACCATAAAAACGGTTTTCGAAAAATATTCTTATATTATCGATACTCATACCGCAGTTGGCGTGGGAGCTGCCATAGACGCATATGCGGGCGACGGCGTGAAAATTATTACGGCTTCAACGGCAAGCCCCTATAAGTTCCCTTACGACGTTATAAAATCTTTGGGAAAAACAGCTTCGGAAAACGCTTTTGAATGCCTTGAAAAGCTTTCGCAAATTACCGCAACGGAAATTCCGCTTCCGTTGGCAAATCTTAAAAACGCGCAAATTCGGTTCAAAGAAACGGTTGGCAAAAATACGGAAGATCTTTGGGCGGCTGCGGAAAGATTTATAACAAAATAATTATTAAGCTTTATGTACGGCAGAAAAAACTGCCGCAATAAAAATCAGTCCTTTTTGGATTTTGGCTTAAACGTTGCGCAAACCGTATCCGTGCACGAGGACGCGAAGCTTGGTCCTATGCTGATGTTGTTGGCTGTGCAATAACTGTCACCGTCGTGATATAAGCAGTTTTTCACATCGCATCGTATACCTCGGATATGTTGCGGAACGTTTCCGCCGAAAAGGTTTGAATCGAAAAATCCGTTGTTCATATAATTTCCTTTCTGCTCCTTATTTAACAATATTGTTTCAGAATAAAGAGTAATTATGCGGATTTTCGGCAAAAAAATCTGAAAGTGAGAAAGCAATGGCGTTGTTTACAATTTCCGATCCGCATTTATCGTTCAGTACGGATAAACCGATGGATATTTTCGGACGTAATTGGGAAAACCATGCCGAAAAAATTGCGGATAATTGGCGCAAACATATTTCGGTTGACGATACCGTGGTAATTCCGGGAGATATTTCCTGGGCATTGGGATTGAAAAATGTTGAAGCGGATTTAAGGTTTATTCATAATCTTCCGGGCAAAAAAATAATCGGCAAAGGCAATCACGATTATTGGTGGGATACGGTTACAAAAATGAACCGATTTTGCTTTGAAAAAGGTATGGACACCGTCAACTTTCTTTTTAATAACGCATATTTCAGCAACGGAAAAATTATTTGCGGCACACGCGGTTGGATTGACGAACTTGGCGTTAAAAAAGAAGACGAACGCATAATAAAACGCGAAGCGCAAAGACTTGAGTTGTCGTTGAATTGCGGTGAACGCCTTAAAGAGCAATTTCCCAATGCTGAAATTTTGGTGTTTTTGCATTATCCGCCGGTATTGGGGAGCTTTATAAACGAAGATATTTTCAGCGTACTTAAAAAACACAATATACAAAACGTATATTACGGTCATCTTCACGGAATGGGCTCTTCACAAC
>CAZJCI010000135.1:2745-6489 GCA_964544455.1 uncultured Oscillospiraceae bacterium | reverse complement strand
ACCGAATCTTGGGTAGGTGCGTTTTCCGGATATAATCCCGTGTATAACGCCGAAGATGAAGAAGCAGACGAAAAAGTTAAAGCCGAGATATTAGGCACAATAGAAATAGCAAAAGAATATTATCCTGATTTCCTTGCCGGTACAGGTGACCGTCCTTTTGAAGAAAGGTATAATGAGTTGCTTGAAAGACTTGGCGATACAAATCCGTTGCTTGCTTTTGATACGCACGTATGGTATAATTACAGCGGACCGTATGTTTCTTTTGTTACAGCTATGAAGGAAAGTTATCCTTACGGAAGAAAATCGGGACTTGAAGCTCCGGTAGAAGAAGATAATCCCGAAGAAAACAATGAAGAAAATGCCGAAGAAAATATTGAAGAAAACGCAGAAGAATCCTTAAATGAGGACAGTGCGGCTGATGAAGACACAAACGGTTCCGAATCGGACGATTCAATGGCAACAGAAGAATAATAAAGTTAAAATAATCCCATCTGTTTTAGGCAGATGGGATTAATTATATTTGTAAAAAAAAGATTAATTTCGGTTTATAACCGTGTATTTGCCGTTATTGTAATCAACCGTTAAAACAGTGCCGTTTGAATAAGCGATGCTGTAAACACCTTCGGAAACTTTTGTATGGCGTTCCATAAATTCGTATTGCAAGTTCGAAAGTACAGTATATTCATCATACATTTGCTTTATTGCGGATATAGTTGTCGATAACTCATTCTCGCCGTTACAGGTCAAGTCTTCGTTTCCCATCCAATCCACTTCGTAATTATGATTTGAAAGAAATTTGGAATAAACATATGCTACAGGTCTGCCGCCGAATTCAATGAATTTAAGCTTGTTATTTAAGTCTTTTATAGCGTAATTGACTGTTTCCGTACCGGGATTGGAGAGAATTATTCCATGATAAACAAGTTGCCAAAAAGGGATTATTTCATCGCAAAGTGCGGGTTTGTCGCTTAAAAGGTTAAAGCTTGTATAAAGCACATAATCAAGGTCTTTTGCCGCAAAATCATACGGTCCTTCGGAAGCAAAACCGCCAAATAAGTTTTTAGAAATTTTTTGTATTTCGCCAAAACATTTAGCCGTATCCTTTACGGACGCCGGATGTTGCTGCGAATAGCATGCGTGAAGCGGAAGAACGGTTAATACGTCAATGTAATGAATACCCGAAAATCCCAAATCAAAAGCTTTTGGCAAAATTTCATTGGCGAATTTTAAAGAGGAATAAGGGCAGGCAACGTATGGCTGACCGCCACTCCAATAAATCGGATGCTCCGAGGGCTTTCCATATCTATCTATGGCAACGTCGTTATCGTTCCAGTTTTCGGCTATTTTATACATATCGCGGTGATTGGTGTGCCCGACAATACTGTATCCCAAGTTTTTTACGTTTTTTATCAATTTGCGAAGCTTGTTCTCACCGCCAAGTGCTTCTTCTACGGGAAAGCATTGCGGCCAACGTCCGTCGTGACCTTTTTTATTCCAACCTACCAGGCATATTTCGGCATTTTCAACTCCCGCTTCTTTTAGTTTCTTGGCAAAATTATATACTTCATCAAATGTCATTGCTACGTGGAGCGGAGGTTCGTTTTCGGGTGTTTGCACCGCATACCGTGACGGCGCGGGTTTCCATGAAAGACGAATTCTTATTTCAATCGAAGCGATGTTATTTGCTAATGCAGGTTGAGTGCGAACGCGCTGTTTTATGGGAATACAGCCTTTTTCTGATATTTGATAATTTCTGTAAATCCGTGCCATATCCGAATAGTCGCCGTCGGCTATTGATATATATTCGACGGTGATATCCTCGTAGGGAACGAAGCCTTCGAATGCATAGTGAGCGTAAAGAGAATATATGCCGTTTTTAAGCGTGAGCTTTGTGCGCAGATTATTTTCGCAACCTCTGCATATTGCCAATATTGAGTTGTTTCCAAATTTAAAACCGAAACACGACATTACGCAACCGTTTGAAACAAGCTCGGAATCGTCCTTTTGGTTAAATCGGCAAAGTACTGTTCCACGATTGTCGCAGGGAATGATTGCGTACCCGTCGTCGCCGATTTTTGCGGTTAAATGCTCCGACGCGAAATCGACGTATTCAACAGGCTTATTTTCAAAGTTGAAAAGCGGGAGAGTGAGAATTTTGTTCCCTTGGCTTTGTGTTTCGGTTAATTTAACCGTTTTTTGAGTTTTGTCTGTGAAGTAAATTACAGCGTTCATTCAGTGTTCCTTTCGTTGTTGGGGTAATTTTTTTACATTCCGTAATAATTTTACCATAGTTTTATGATAAAATAAATACCAAAAATAAAGGTATATTTATAAAAAATAAACTTGAGAGGATTTATGTGCGATGTTAAAACGCTTGAGACCGTATATAAGATTTATAAACGTTTTTAGCTATTATCCGCAAAACGATAATTTTGTGATTGCATATGACAACAGAATTTTTTGCGTTTGCGGCGGCAGTATAATTTTGAAATTAAGAAACGGGACTTATAGGCAGGAGAAAAATTCTGCGGCTTTTATTCCGTCGGGTACGCCATATAAGTTTGAACCGGCTGACGGAAAAAGTTGTGAGATATTATGCGTTAATTTTGACTGTGTTAAAGGCGATTTTGGGTGCGGTGCTGTGCCGCCATGCGACGAAAAAGAATTTTGCAAAGAAAAAATTTTTGAAAAAGAAAAGATTCGGGAATTCTGTGAAGTTATTTTATTGCGTGAAGCCGTGGAAATTTGCGATAAACTTTTTGAGATTAACAAAGAATATTCGGAAAAACGGTTTTGCTATGCCGAAAGAGGCGAATTTTTGCTTGCGGCAGTACTTATAGACTTTTTGCGAGGAGTTTGTTGCGTACCCGCAAAAGACGTTGAACTTGTAAGAGCGGTTAAAACGTATCTGATAAATCACATTTGCGAAAATATTACTGCGGAGTTGCTGGGCGAAATTTTTCACTATCACCCAAATTATATTAACCGTGTTTTTAAGGATAATTGCGGAACTACTATTCACAAATTCTTGATTTGCAAAAGAATTGAGCTTGCAAAACAACTGTTGCTAAGTTCGAATTTATCGGTTGAGAAAATAGGGCTGAAGTGCGGTTTTAAAACATCGGCTCAATTTTCCGGTTGTTTTAAGAAAAAAACAGGGGTTTCGCCGTGCCGATACCGGCGTGAGAATGAGGCTGTTGTTATATGATTTTGCTTGACAGAAAGAATATATGTGAGTTTTTCTATATGGAAAAATTGCTTAGGTGGAAATTGGAATTATATGTTTAATTGATTAAAGTGTGTTAAGTGTGCGGTAAATTGAATTTGTGGAATGGGAAAATTCGGTTGAAATATGGTTTTAAAACGTCGGTTAGGATTTTGGTATATAAACATAGTTTTGGTTGTTCGATGTGGAATAAGTGAAAAGAAGATATTTAATTATAGGAATAAAAATTTAAGAGAGCGGTTAGTGTTATATGATTTTTTGCGATATAAAAGTATTTCGAATTGATGAGCAATTCGGTTTTTTTATGTTTAGTTGATTAAAGCGGGTTGGTATGCGGTGAATTAAATTTGCAGAAAGGGAAAATTCGGTTGAAATATGGTTTTGAAACGTCGGTTCGGATTTTGGTGTTATTTGGCAAAAAAATATAGTGTTGTGAGATTTTTGCTATATGTAAAAAAGCCGATTCGCAATTTTCGGTTATTTTATATTTAATTGATTAAGTTAAAAAGTTGAGCGTG
>CAZJCI010000135.1:0-2645 GCA_964544455.1 uncultured Oscillospiraceae bacterium | reverse complement strand
TTCGTCTTCCTTCTTTACTTCTTCTTCTTTTTTATCTTCTTCTTTTTCTTCGTTCTTTTCGGCGTCGGCTTTTGCTTTTTCTTCAGCTTCTTTTCTTGCCTTTACAGCTTCGGCACCTTTCTTTACGTCGTCGGATCTCTTTGCGTTTGCAATTTCGGTGAACTGAGCTACTGCTACTTCGTCATCGAAATCGATTGCTTCGTACATAAAGTTGATTTGAGAAACGGAACCGGAGTATTCTGTTTTGCCGACGATGATAATTGTGTATTCGCCTGCTTCGATGGGAGTATCGAGGTTAACCGTTTTGTAAACCTGGTCGACGATTTGAGAAGACTTTGTTTCGGAATCGCTTACCGTTACCTTTGCGATGGGTTCGCCTTCAACCTTATTGAGATATACCCAAAATTCGGTTGCTGTGCCTGCTTTATCGCCGCCGAGGTTATAGCCGCACTTGATGGCGATTTGATTTACGGGGTTAGCGAACTTAACCTTTTCCCACGTTACCGCATCGTCCTCGGTTGTTCTGCCTGTGCCGTATGCATCGGCAAAGCAAAGAGCATAGCCGGAAGCCTGATTGTTTGTTGCGGCGTTATCGATAAGTGTGCAAAGACCGTCGATTACGTTAAGTTGAACGATGTTCTTTTGTGCCTTGGAGATTGCTGCGAGCTTTTCGAGGTCGGCTTTTCTGTTGGCGTCGGCAATGGGTGTGAGAGTATCGGCATCCATTGCTTCGTACATAAAGTTAATTTGAGAAACGGAGCCCGAATATTCCGTTTTGCCTACAACGATAACATCATATGTACCTGCTTTTACATCTACATCGGCAAATTTATAAATTTGGTCGACGATTTGAGAAGACTTTGTTTCGGAATCGCTTACAGTAACCTTTGCGATAGGTTCGCCTTCGATTTTGTTGAGGTAGAGCCAAAATTCGGTTGCCGTGCCTGCTTTATCGCCGCCGAGGTTATAGCCGCACTTGATTGCAACTTGCTTTACGTCCTTTTCGAAAGTAACTTTTTCCCATGTTACCGCATCGTCCTCGGTTGTTCTGCCTGTGCCGTATGCATCGGCAAAGCAAAGAGCATAACCGGAAGCCTGGTTGTTTGTTGCCGCGTTATCGATGAGCGTGCAAAGACCTTCCATAACGTTTACCGTTACGACTTCGTCGGCGGGAGCCGCGAGAACAGCGGTAGCGGTGAGAGAAGCAGTAAGAACTGCGCCGATAGCTAAGCTTGTTAACTTTTTCATTGTTAAAACACTCCTATAAAAAAATTTCGTTCGGCTGAGCATTGATATGGATACTCAACTTCACTTGTATTTTACCACTAAAATTCTTGAATGTCAACAAATTTTCTTGAAAATTTTCGAAAGTTTAGGATATTTTATAGCGAAAAACGACTTAAAAAATTGTTTTGCAAAGCAAAATGAATTTTTTGTGAACAAAATCGTGAGGATTGAGAAAATATTTCACAGAAATTATTTGATTTTGATTTTTGTTTTTCTTTTGAAACGGTACGGAAAATTATTTTTGAGGAATATTCTTTTGATAACCGTTTTTTTGCACAAATTGCGGACGGTAAAACGAAAAAAATTGTATAAATACATTCTTTAAAATTTTGAATAAGTACTTGACAAACAGTGCAAAATGGTGTATACTATGTAAAGTAATTTGCTTTACAGCAGATTAATTAACCGAACAGAGGAAAATGCGATGGCTGTAAAGAATCTTAAACTTGCGCTTTTGTTTGACATATACGGCGAATTGCTGAGCGAGCGGCAAAAGCGGGCTTTTGAAATGTATTACTGCGACGATTTATCTCTTTCCGAAATTGCGGAGCATATGGGCATTACGAGGCAAGGTGTGAGAGATCAGATTAAGCACGCGGAAGAAGAGCTTGCGAGATATGAAGATAAGCTTTCCTTATTTGAAAGAAACGTCGGTATTCGCAAGGCGTTGGACGAGCTTTCGGAAGCGGTAAAGGATAAAGAAGAATTTTCGGCGGTAAACGATATTATTCGGCGCGTTCAAACGTTGCTTGACATTTAAGGAGGCGGTTTGACTGGCAGTTTTTCAGAATCTTCAGGAAAGACTTTCCAATGCTTTTAAGAATTTTAAAAACAAAGGGAAGCTGACGGAAGCTGACGTTAAAGAGGGAATGCGGGAAATTAAGCTTGCGTTGCTTGAAGCGGACGTTAGTTTTAAGGTTGTTAAGGAATTTATTAAAACCTGTTCCGAGAGGGCGGTCGGCGCGGAAGTGCTTGAAAGTTTGGTTCCCGCGCAACATATTGTTAAGATTGTAAACGAAGAACTTACCAATATTATGGGTAAGGAAAATTGCAAGCTGAATATTTCTCCGAAGCCTCCGACAATTGTTATGATGTGCGGTTTGCAGGGGGCGGGTAAGACAACGCACACGGGCAAGCTTGCGCTTATGTATAAAAAGCAGGGGAAAAGACCGTTGCTTGCGGCTTGCGACGTTTACAGGCCCGCGGCTATTAAGCAACTTGAGGTTATAGGCGAACAAATTGACGTTCCCGTTTTTACTGTTGAGGGGTGCACCGATCCTGTGAAAATTGCAAAGCAGGCTTTGGAACACGCCGTAAAGCACGGGCATGATATGTTGTTTATCGATACTGCGGGACGG
>CAZJCI010000134.1:0-6566 GCA_964544455.1 uncultured Oscillospiraceae bacterium | reverse complement strand
ATGACACCGAATTTGTTGTTGAATACAAAATTGACGGACTGTCTGTTTCTTTGGAATATGAAAACGGTTGTTTCATCAGAGGAGCAACACGAGGCGACGGACAAACGGGAGAAAACATTACGGATAATTTACGCACCGTTAAGGATATTCCCGCAAAACTCACCGAACCGGTTCCCTATCTTTGCGTTCGCGGAGAAGTATATATGCCGAAAAGCGAATTTAACAGAGTTAACGAGCAACGCGAATTTGAGGGAAAATCTCTTTTCGCAAATCCGCGAAATGCCGCAGCAGGTTCGTTACGGCAATTGGATTCAAAAATAACTGCATCAAGAGGTCTTTCGATTTTTGTTTTTAATATTCAATACGGCAACGGCTTACCGCCGATTAATTCGCATAAAGAAAGTCTTAAATATCTTCAAAAGCTTGGCTTTAAAGTTTCTCCTTCGATTAATTCTTTCACAAAAAACGACGATATAATAAGTGAAATCAATTATTTTAATGCAAACAGAAACAATCTTTCGTTTGACATTGACGGTGCGGTTGTTAAAGTGGATAATTTTTCAAGCAGAGAAATTTTGGGTGAAACGTCCAATGCGCCGAAATGGGCGGCGGCATTTAAATATCCGCCGGAAGAAAAAGAAACAAAATTGCTTTCGATTGAAATTAATGTCGGAAGAACCGGCGTTTTAACGCCTTTCGCTGTTTTGGAAACTGTAAAACTTGCGGGAACAAACGTTTCCAAGGCAACACTACACAATGAAGATTTTATTAAAGAAAAAGATATTAGAATCGGCGATACTGTTGTTATCCGAAAAGCGGGCGATATTATTCCGGAAATTTTAAAAAGCTTGAGCGAAAAACGAACGGGAAACGAAATTACTTTTAAAATGCCCGCATTTTGCCCGATATGCGGCGCGAAAGTTATTCGCGAAGACGGTGAAGCCGCGTGCAGATGCACAGACGCAAACTGCCCTGCACAACTTACGGGAAGACTTATTCATTTTGCCTCTCGCGATGCAATGAATATCGACGGTTTGGGAGAAGCGCAAATTACGCAGCTTACGGAACAAAAAATAATATCATGCGCCGCCGATATTTATAAAATCACGCGTGAACAGTTATTATCACTTGACAGAATCGGGGAAAAGTCCGCCGATAATTTGTTAAAGGCAATCGAAGCTTCAAAAACAGCCGGACTTGCAAGGTTAATTTTTGCGCTTGGAATACGGCATATCGGAAAAAGTGCCGGTGAATCTTTGGCAAATCACTTTAAAAATATTGACAATTTTGTAAATGCAACGTTTGAAGAACTGTGCGATGTTGAAGATATGGGCAATATATGCGCCGAAAGCGTGCTGTCTTATTTTTCATTACCCGAAAACATTGATAATATCAATCAACTTAAATCCGCAGGATTACTTACAACGGTTATAAGCAATATAAAAGGAACATCGCTCGAAGGCAAAACGTTTGTTATTACCGGAACTCTTGCGGGAATGAAACGAGAGGAGGCGGCGGAGCTTATTTCTTCCTACGGAGGGAAAGTATCTTCTTCTGTTTCAAAAAAAACGTCATATCTTCTTGCGGGAACCGACGGCGGAAGTAAACTTGAAAAAGCCGAAAAATTAGGCGTTAAAATAATCACATTGGACGAACTGTTAAAGCTTATAGGCTAAAATTTTTACAGTATTACAAAAAATATTCTCCTATGCGCTTATTTGCGGCATAGGAGAATATTTTTTAATTGGTATTATTTCGCATAAAATTGCTCGGATTTATAAATTCTCCGTCCTTGGTTATACTTAAATGAAGGTGCGATATTTCGGCACTTTCCAACGATGAGGTATTTCCTATTCCTCCTATTACTTGTCCGAGTTCAACAGTTGCGCCTTTTATTATTTCCGGCGGAGTATCTTTTGAAAGATTCATATAATATGCTGAAATTCCGTTTCCGTGATTTATTACAACCGTATATCCGTAATAATCGTCATAATAAACATCGGTAACAATTCCTGCGTTTATTGATTTTACCTCACTTCCGGGATCACCGGTTATATCAACGCCGTTATGGGTTCTGTAATCGCCCATGGTTGTTGAATAAATCAGCTCGTCCATAGAAAATTCTTTATCTATATATCCGTCGGCAGGCTTTGAAAAAAAATCATACGTTGTGGGTTCGGGCTCGGTTGTATATTCTATATCATCGGGCTCCCCGCTGACATTCGCAATTTCCGTATTTTCATTTGCCAAAAGCATATCCGTTTCAAAAAAATCCGATTGTAAATTTTGACTTTTCGTTATTACTTCATCGCTTATTTTTTCAGCAACAGAATTGCTTTCGACAGTATCGGCGGCAACCCCGTCGGAATTTCCCGAAACGGAATATTCTGGAATAATATCCGACGAAGGCTGTTCGGATATAATATCCGTTTCGGGAAGTTGCAACAAGCTTTCGCCGTTATCAAAATAATTTTCGGTATTCGGAATTTCCAAATTAATTTCAGGAGCTACATAATCTTCGCTGTTACCGATTATGCTGTTCACACCGTTAAGCGTTACAGTCACAACGGCAGCCGCAAGGGCTATGTAGATGCCCCCGCTTACAAGCTGTTTTTTTATTTTTCCTTTATCGCTTTTTTTCACAATCAACACCTCCGTGCATATTTTCACCAAACAACAATAAATTATGCACAAAGGAGATTAAATTATTTATTCTTTGAAAATTTTGAAATTGCGCTTAAAAATTTATCCGCCTCCCGAAACGTGTTTGCATATCCCAAACTTACTCTGACCGCGCCCGATTCACCGGTATGCAAAGCGGCATGCGCTGTGGGAGCACAATGTAATCCGCTGCGTGTGCATATGCTTTTTTCATCAAGAAACGCCGAAACCCGAGTTGAATCCGCGCCGGGAATGTTAAAAAGTATTATAGGCGTCTTATTGTTATAATTACCGTAAACTTTTGCACCTATATTCAACAATCCTTCAGTTATATAACGTTGCAATTCGCGATTTTTTTCATATATCGTGCCAATGTTTTGCGCAAGTATAAAGCGAATTGCTTCCGATAAGCCGCAGATTCCGAAAGTGTTTAAAGTTCCGGCTTCAAGCTTTTCGGGAAGCTCCTCTCCCATTGTCGGCAACGATGACAACAATCCGTTACCGCCTTCCGTTATTGCTTTAGGTTCAACATTTTTGGAAAACACTGCAAATCCTGTGCCCGTCGGTCCGTATAATCCTTTATGACCTGCACTGCATATTACGTCAGCCCCTGTTTTTTCAAAATCAATTTCGATTTCGCCGCAAGCTTGCGACGCGTCGACAATCAATATGATATTTTTTTCATTGCATATTTTTGAAATTTCTCCAATTGGTAAAATTTTTCCGCAAATATTTGAAGCAGCCGTTACAACCGCAAGTTTTGTATTGTTTTTTATAGACTTTTTGAAATTTGCCAACACCACGTTTTCGGAAATATGCGAAGCGTCAAACATTGAATAACTTATACGCATATCAGAATTTTGTGCAAGTGCATAAATCGGTCTTATAACAGAGTTGTGTTCAAAGTTTGAAATAAGAATATGACTGTCCTTTTGCGCAAGTCCTTTTATCGCCATATTTAAAGCATAGGTTGCGTTAGGTGTAAAAACAACACGTTCAGGATTTTTAAAATTCAATAATTTGCATATTTCTTCTCGACAATTGTATATTGCCTTAGAAGCGGCGGTTGAAAGAAAATGTCCGCTTCTTCCCGGATTACCGCCGTACTTTGAAAAAGCGCGAATTGTTCCGTTTAAAACACATTCTGGTTTCGGATAGCCCGTGGCGGCATTATCGAAATATATCAGTTTTTCTGTCATACTTTAACCTTTCACAAATGCCTCGCGGGCACAAAATAGTTATTCGATAATATCTACCAATCTGATTCTTTCTTTTTCCAATACGTTTCTTGCTTTCATAATATCCGAATTTTTAATTTTCAAACCATAACCGCATCCGTGCAATGCCTTTTCTTTCTTTAATTTTTCAAGTCTTGTTTTTATCCCCTCATTTTCCAATACGCCCTGCGCCTTCAGAGCGAACGTAACAGAATTGAAAATTAAAGTATTATATGCCATATCATCCCATCCGATTATTACTCAGCCGCCTATAGTATTATATTCATAACTAACCGAATTTGACAGATATGTTTTATATAAATTTATAAGATACTCGTTTTACACTTTGCGTAATTTTCTTGACGAACCGGCTATATAAGTGCTTTTTGCTATTTACCGCAATCCGTTATCTCGACTTGTTTGTTCGTGGTATTCCCAATTTTTTAATAGAAATTTGCAATGAACAAATTTTCTTGCTTCTGCTCCAATTACACAGTAGAACAGTCTTTTGGTAAATCATTTATAAAATTTATCTTTTGTCTACAATTGTGTTATGTTTTATAATCCCAACAACTGTTTTTTCTTGTCATCAAATTCTTCTTGGGTTATTACACCGCTATCAAGCAGATCTTTATATTTTTTGAGCTTGTCAATTTCATTTTCAATAGGTGCTGTTACAGCCTTGTTTTTTTCTTGCTGCCTATAAATTAAAAGGTTATTAATTTCTGTATAAATTTTATCTGCGTTTTTAACAAATAAAAATTTGATTTTGCCCGAAGCTGTTGAAACAGCCACACCTTTTAAAAAAAATCTAGAAGTTGCAGAAATTAAATCAACAGGTAAACTTACCCTTTTAAAAAATAAGCATCTCCCAAAAATTCTCTTGTCAGTAACAGTTAATTCATAACTACATAGGCATAGATAAATTAACAACTCAACTAAAGCAAGTGGTACAAATATAATCAAAATCATCACCCAACCATAATCCAAAAATTCTATGAAAGCATATGAAAAAGCATCGTCGTATTCCGCTGTTACACAATCCATTTTATCTTCTATTAAACCACAAGTATGGTAGTCTTCATAATAATCATCCCTATATTCATACTTATAACAATTTTTGTCGTGTTCATGAGTATTAAATCCCTATCATAGTAATCAATCGAATTTGAAATAAATTTAAGCGAATATATAACTGTTAAAATAACTCCTATAATACCCAAAACTTTGAAAAGTTTTTTAACATTATAGCATTCACTTTTAATTAAAATCTTTTCTTCCATTTTTCAAACCTCTTTTTATTTAATTTCATTTTGTTAAGTTAAATGATACTGCTATACAACCCACAAATTCCATAACATACTCCTGCCAAAAGGGCATATGGTTTATTATCTGATTTTTGCACTACGCTTCCCCCTTACATAAGTTTCAGAAGCTGTTCTTTTTTAGTTTGGAACTCTTCCGCGGTAATAACTCCCTGATCCTTCAATTCCTTATATTTCTTCAGTTCATCAGCGGCACTTTGCCAAAACACCGACGGCGGACAGTATGGAATTGAAGATGACTGATGTATTGGCGTTTGCTTGACATTCTTGTCGGGAATCAAACTAACATGAATAATGGCAACAATGAACAGCATCCAGCCGTAAAACCACCATAAACCAAAACTATAACCTTTCTTCTTTGCTATGTAAATCCTAAACCTGCCGCAATAATCAAGCTAACAATGTAGATTTCCATAATATTTCTCCCTCTTTAAGATGAAATGCTGCGGAACACTCCCGGCAAAGCCATCACAATGCCTAAAATCAAACATTCCCATAATAATTCCCTCTTTCTTTATTTTTCAAAAGGTGTACTTTTTGACAATATCTGCCAAAAGCGATACAAAACAAAAAAATTCATTATTTTTGATAATATTTTCAAAAGAAGTATTGACTTTTCGAGAAATATATGATAAAATTTAATAAAGTAAAATGACTGTCAAAAAGTACACCTTTTGACAGTCATTCTACACTTATCCGATATTCACAAAGTCTGCAATAAAAGTAGCACCCCTGACTGACAGATGTTCATTTCGTAATTTCAGCCTAAAACTGTTTTATGACCACCTGCCAAAACAACGTGATGTTTCTTTAATCTAAATTCTGTTCGGAGATTTTTTTAAGAAATTCTATTTGCTCGTTTATGGATTCATTACCGGTTCCGCCCGCCGAAATACGCTTGGACACACAAGTTTCAAGGGAAATTTCATTATATAAATCCTCTTCAAAATCTTCGCAATGTTTTTTATATTCTTCAAGCGGCATTTCTTCAAGCACAATGCCCTTTTCAATACATTCGGAAACAATAGTACCGACTATTTTATATGCCGTTCTGAACGGCACATTTTTCTTTGCAAGATAATCGGCAAGATCAGTTGCGTTTATAAATCCTTTCTGCGCCGCAACATACATATTTTTTTTCAAAACTTGCATGGTTTCAAGCATCGGAATATAAACATCAAGACACTTTTTTACCGTTTCAACACTGTCGAAAATTTGTTCCTTATCTTCCTGCATATCCTTATTGTAAGCAAGCGGAAGTCCTTTAAGCATAGTTAAGGAAGCAATAAGATTTCCGTAAACCCTTCCGGTTTTTCCACGTACAAGTTCAGCCATATCCGAATTTTTCTTTTGCGGCATAATA
>CAZJCI010000133.1:0-6576 GCA_964544455.1 uncultured Oscillospiraceae bacterium | reverse complement strand
AGATGACCATTGAGGAGCTTGACATGTCGGTTCGTTCGTTTAACTGCTTGAAGCGCGGCGGTATAGATACTGTTGAAGACTTGGTTAATAAAACCGAAGACGATATGATTAAGGTTCGAAACCTCGGTAAGAAATCTCTTGAAGAAGTTATCAAAAAACTTCACGATTTAGGCTTAAAGCTCAGGTCGGAAGAAGAATAATTCGATAACAGCTTCACAATATTAGTAAAAGGAGGCGTAACATAATGCCCGGAACAAGAAAGCTCGGACGCCCTACTGACCACAGAATGTCCATGCTGAGAGGACTTGTAACAGCCCTTTTGGAAAACGGAAAGCTCGAAACAACGGTTTACAGAGCAAAGGAAGTAAGCGCGCTCACCGAAAAAATGATACCTCTCGGCAAAAAAAATACCTTGGCGTCCAGACGTCAAGCACTTGCAATCATAACAAAGGAAGACGTTGTAACAAAGCTCTTTGCGGAAATCGCACCCGCCTATTCGGAAAGAAACGGCGGCTATACAAGAGTTCTTAAAACCGGTCCCCGTCGCGGAGACGGCGCGGAAATGGCAATCATCGAACTTGTTAAGTAAGCAAATAATAATTAAGAAGCCTCGGATAAAACCGAGGCTTTTTGCTTGTTTCAAAAATTGCACGACGAAATATTTAAGGTCAGCATAGCCTGTCCTGCCATCGCAGACAGCCAAATACTATCCGTAAAGGGGAAAAATATCCCGATTTTGCCGCAAAATAAAGAAATCGTTGATAAACTGTCGAAATATAAAGATAAATACACTTTTGCACCATTTTTAAGCCTCGGATAAAACCGAGGCTGTCTTGTTTACTTTATTCGGAATTTAATAACTGTCCTCCGGCGCAAACAAAAACGTGTTATCATTACCGTAAAGCTCACTCATTACCAAAGCGGAAGAAACGTTATAACTGTAAGTTTTGTTGTGAATATATGCAAACCCCCGCTTTGGTACTTGTACAAATACGTTGTTTTCAAAATAAGGCGCACTGCCGGAATAACTGCTTCCCACTTGAACGTTCAGCGAAGAGCCGCGTGCGTTTACGCATCTGTCGAAAACGTTGTTTTTTATAACGTAATTAACCGCATTGTTGTTGTGCGTCCAACCCTTAATGTTGGAAGGAGCAGGATCGGGACGCTGAACTCCCCAACCGTAGCCCGCACGTCGCAAAATGTTGTTTTCAAACAGCACGTTTTCCATAAATCTTTCGCTCGCACCGTTTGCGCTGTCGCTCGACATAAAATATTCAATGTTATAGGTGGAATCGGTTAAAACGTTGTTGGTATATAAAACGTTTTTCATATAATAATTTCCCGCCGAACCGGAGGAAATTTGATGAGTAATTCCCGCGTCGTATATTTCATAAACATAGCAGTTATCAATGGTATAGTTCACGCAACCGCCGTAAATTTCAACGCCGTTCCCAAAACGCACAACAACGCCGTTTGAGTTAAAATATTGAATAGAACCGCCGCCCCAACCGATTTCGCAGTTTGTAATTTTAAGGTTCGAAACAGTCCCCGCACCTATTCCGTGCGAACCGAAATATTTAATGCATATGTTGTCGATTGTAACGTTTGAAGCCGCACCCACACAGTTGCCTCGCTCGTTCATTTCAATGCTTTCGAAAAGCTCGCCCGGATTTCCCTCGTCGCAACGGAAATAAAGATATTTTCCGCCGCCGTTCAAATTGCCGCCAAGGTCGTGGAAAAATTCGTGGTTGTTGTCAAGCTCGGTTTCAATAACAAAAGGCACGTTGTTTTCCGAACCTCTGACAAAATAAGAACCGTTGATGAAGTTGGGAATTTCCTTAACGCCCACGATTTCGCCGTCGTTAATAACCACCGCACCTACGTCGGCTGAAATAACAGACGAGGTTTTCCAAATTTTCTTTCCGCTTGCCGTATCGGAAAAATAAATTTCCCAGTTGTCGCCGCCCGAGTGATTCTTTTCGGAACGCCTGAATTCGGGCTTTGCGCCTTCGCCGTAGGCACTGTACGTCACGCCGAAAGCCGTTGTAAGCTGACCGCGGAAAATGTCGCCTCTCTTAAAAAGAACAACGTCGCCTTTTGTCGCGCCAAGCGAAGATACTTCGGAAAGCTTGGAAATCTTTTTGGGATTGTCCGCACTGCTTCCTCCGTCGGAACTTCCCGAACTTGACGAAACATAATAAATCTTGCCGCCCGAACCAACGGTAAATACCGATTCGGCGTTTCTTATTTGACCGATTCTTTCGTTTTCCGTTGCGTTAAGCGTTTTAATATATTTCGCTCCGACCATTGTGGGGTATTCAAGCAACGAAAGGTCGTTGTTGCTACCCATAACCTGAAATACCGTTTCCGTTCCGTTTCGGTCAAACGAGGAAACTCTTGAAGCGGCAAGAGCGGTAACAGCATTATATTCAGCCGAATCAAATGTTACGTCGTCGAATAACCGCAAATATGTTTGTTTGAATTGCTCGGGCGTTTCAACTCCCAGAAAATCGCATAAAACAATTGCGGCGTTACCTCTTGTAATTTTTGAATTGTCGGAAGTCGCAAAGCGAGGCTCGTCGTTTCCGCCAAGACCTATATCCGTAAGAAGTAAAGCGAATTCTCCAACGGTAATGTCGTCGTTCGGACGGAAAGAACCGCCCTCAACGTAGCCCAACGCTCCAACGGCGCAAATAGCTTCATAACAGCCGTCGCTTTCGCTCACATCGTTAAATATGCATTTTGCGTTTTTCGGAATTTCGGCGTTCTTAAATTTCAAAATGTTATATATAATTTGCGCCGCTTCGGCTCTTTTTAAATAGTTTCCCGGGCGGAACGTTCCGTCGCCGTATCCGTTTAAAAGACTTTCCGTATACGTCGGAGTTTTCAGCGGTTTTTCGGCATAAAGAGTAATTGCGTCGATATAAATAACGTCGCCGTTCGTAAATTGATTGGCTCGAACCGCTCCGCCCGTAAGCTGAAAGTGAAATTGTTTTAAAATGTGCGAATCGACGTCGGGGTTAAAATATTGTTCAACTGTGGAAAGGTCAAACGCCATAACGCTCCATTCGTTTGAAACAACTTCGCTTTCGGCGGGAATCAAAACACTTTGCGAAAGTGCGTCGCCGCCTGTAAGAAGCCGCATAACGGGAGTAAACTTCAAAGGATTTTCCGTTTCATAACGATATATAACGGTTACATATTTATATTTGTCCAAATCGAAAGGCAGTTTGTTCCATTCCCAACCGTCCAAATTTATAACGTCGGAAGAAGCCGTATTAATGTCAAGCTTTAAAAGCTTTCTTCCGTTGTAATCATAATTTTTTGTAACAGTCACACAGTTTTTGTTACCAAGAAGTCCGTTTTGATAAGTTGAATACGACGCGCTCAATACGTCGGGGAGAGAATAGGGAGCGGAAATATCCGCAACCCAATCCGGATAAAAAATCGCTTCTCCGGTAAGGTTGCCGCTGCTTAACGAAGAACCGTTGCCGATTCTTTTGCGCTCCGTAACCGAATAAGAATCGCCCGCATTATATTTTTGTCCGTTTGCGGAGCAAATCCAACCGTCAAAGGAATAATTTTTTCGTGTAAAAGTGTTTTCGGGAAGAATAACGGTTTCTCCAACGGAAGCCAAAACGGATTGCGGAGCGTCGCCTAAAACGTCCGCTCGTCCTGCGGAAAACGAAATTTCATATTTGCCAACTATTCCCGAAGAAGCAACTTTATCGTGCGAAACATAGCGTATTTTGGAAATATACATAACGTCGCTTTCCGAAAGAGAATCAAGAGTAATTTCGCCGTAGGGCAAAAGATGAAACTGCGAAAGAATCGAACCCGCCGTAATGTTTGAATAAAGCGAAGAACCCACGTCAAAATTAAGCCATTGCCATTCGCCCTTTTTAATTTCTTTGTCGGAAAACGAATCGCAAACTTTAATAACGTTTTTTCCGTTTTGCGGCATCATTTTTAAAACCGCTCGTGAAAGTTCCGTTTGACCGTCGTAATAACAATAAATGCTGACATATTTCAAATCGGTAAGACTCAAATTCAGCGCGTTAAGCGTGTAATGGTCAAGCTTAATTTGGTTGTGCGAGGGCGCGCCGTCGGGATTCGGCGTAATTTTAAGCGAACTTTGCGATTTAAAGGTGGTTTTTTCAAGCGTTGCGGAATTAACCCTGTCCACAATGCCGTTGTTCGAAGTTGTGGATTGCCCCGTCGGCGATTTAATGTTGCCCGCATAATCCCCCGTAATGTCGTAGGAAGAAGCCGCGCTTGCCGGCATAACAAAAAACGCCGAAAGCAAAACGGACAGAGCAACAATAATCGGTAAAAATTTTCTTTGTGTTTTCATAAAAAATCCTTTCGTAACGTAATATTGAATACAAATTAAGTATAACACATTCCGACGTATAATTCAACAGAATATGGCAATTGTTTACAAATTAATGCGGCGTTTTTTGACTATTATATGGAAATTATCAAAAGCCCTTGAAAATGCTGGAAATATGTGGTATAATTATAGTAACATAAAAACCAAATGAGGTAATCCCAATGAAAAAATTAATATGCTCACTTCTAATGCTTTGCGCCTTTTTCGGCATAAAAGCCTCTGCGCAAACGCTCGAAGTTTCGTTGCCTCAATATCAAATAACTATAAACGGACAAACAATAAACAACAATGCTTCGGAATATCCGTTTTTGGAATATAAAAACATACTCTATTTTCCCCTCACCTATAATATGTGCGAATTTGTCGGACTCGAAACGCACTTTGCCCAAAAAGGATATACCCCAAATTCCCCCTATTTGTTTTATGTTGGCAGAAGTCAAAAAGCAAATTCGGACTATGTCGAAAATCCGTCCTCGGGCGGCGCACAAAGCAAAACAGCCGAAGTTGTGCAATACGATACCTATATTCAAACCCAAAAATATTCAAACAACGAATATCCCCTTATCAATTATAAAGGCGTAACCTATCTTCCCATGGTTTGGAATGTTGCGGCGGAATTGCTGGATTGGGAATATTCGTTCAGCGGAAAAGTTTACCGAATAGAAACTCAAAACGCCGTTCGTCCCAAACTCGATTATTTGCGGTTTTGGAACACGTCGCCCAAAGGCGGCGACGGAGTAAGCTATATTTACGGCAAAAACTTTTACATTCAATATCCGAATACAATCTACGGCGGATTCCAAGATTTTGTTTTTAAAACAGCCGAAAAAGAAATTCGCTTCAACCTTGCGGAAGAACTGCAAAACGCCGAAATTCTTTCGTTGGGAACCCAAAAAGCCCCCGGACTTTACGGCGATAAATATACTGAGCACATTCCGTTGTTCGACGGACAATATTTTGTTATAATTTGCACCGCAAACGAAGGACACGCAATTATAAAAGTGGATATGCTTGCGGGCACCCTGGTTTACGCTGACAAAATATAATTCAAAACAATAAAAGGAGATTATTGCCATGAACGAATTTAAAAACAAAAAACAAAAACTTTTTGCCGTTGCGGCAATAATCTTGCTTGCCGTAACCGTTTTGCCGTCCTGCACCGCCAAAAAAGCGCAAAACACTTTGCCAAAAGACGTTGCGCAAAGCAACGGTCAAAGTATATCGGAAGAAACTCCGCAAACAAGCGAACTTTACAGAAAAACGTCGGAGTTCTTAAAAAGCGAATTTAAAAGAGTATATCAACCCTATTACGATATACAAAGTCTTACAATTTCAAATTGGACGGAAAACGGAAACGAGGCGACGTTTTTTTATGAAATGACCTATTTGTATTATAACAGAGAACCCGAAAAAGCCGATTATATCGCCCAAGCAAAAGGAAAAGTAAGCGAAGAAAAATTCAAAAAACTTTGCGACGATTACCTTTCCGCAAAACAAGCCAACTATGAATTTAAAATTGTTTTGCAAAACGAAGAACTCAAACTTTTTGCAAACGCTTCTCCAAACGGCGTAGATTGGCAACCCGCAAAAATCGACGATTACGTTTTAAGCGGTATGGAATGATTAACTTATGCAAAATATTAAAGATTTCATAAAGTCAAAACTTTATGAAATCTTTTTTTGTACAATTTTTCAAAAAACTATTGCATTTTTGTTTGTTATGTGATATAATAATTACGCTACACAAAATCGAATAATAACAATGGGGATACTTATTTTTTAAGGGGAAGTGTACCCTTTTTCAACATATCGTTACACTTGAATACGGTAAAAGTGTAAATTCCAAAAGTAGCGATATGTAATATGCAATAAAAGTATATAAGTATATTCGCCATATTTGATTTTGTGTAGCAACAAATCGGAGTTTGCATTTTTCGGTGTGCGACTTTGATTTGTTGCACACCTTTTTTTACGGAAATTTGAAAGGAGAGTAGAGGCGTTTTCGCCGAAAAAGCGTGCAAAAAATTTAAAAAAAGGAGGAAACAAAAATGCTGAGGGGCGTAGGATTTTTTTAACGATTATGGGTGCGCTTGCATCGTTAGCTTCATATAAAAATAACAAATAACGTAATTAATTCGGCAAAATAAAAAATTAAATTTTAAGGAGAAGTAAAAATGTTTAAA
>CAZJCI010000132.1:0-6670 GCA_964544455.1 uncultured Oscillospiraceae bacterium | reverse complement strand
GAAAGATTTGCTTCCATGGAATCCGTGTTAAGCGGAAAACCGCGGCGAATAAGTTTTTCGGCAATACTTTCAAACGATTTCAGCCTTGTTTTTATGGATTCAATGGGGTTTCTTGCTTCCTCAATCGAAAACTGAGAATTAAGCACCTTGAATTTTGTTTCCACTTCAAGCATAGCGCAACTGTAATAAGTCATTATTCTTCTTGCGTTTACAAAAACTTTGCGGAATTCTTCAATACTTTTTTGCTGTTGCTCCGTTAATTTGTTTGTACCGTTTGCGGTATATTGCATTTTTGCACTGCCTTTCAATATGTATGAATAATAATGTTCGCTTGCAAGTTCGGCTTCCAACAGCCGTCGTTACCGATGCCGAAGAATTTGCACAGCACATTTTACATACATATTATATCATATTCTTATGAAACAAAATTGATGTTAATATGAAAGTTTGCAAAAATCTTTCCGCTTTTTTCGCCGTATAACGTCAAAATTCGATTTCAAAAAATGCGCCGATATCCTTGCCGTTGAATTTTACGGAAAGAATATTGTCCGCAAAGCCGTATTCCACCGAATTATCGGCAAAATATGCGTCCGCAATCCGTCCGTCGGAAATATAATCCGAAAAATCCACCTTAATGCTTTCTTCTTTTCCGCCTATGTTCCAAACCGCACAAATTAACTTTTCGGACGATAAAAGCCCAAAAGCAAAACAGCCCTTATGGTTAATATTGCACATTCCGCACGGGAAAATCGGCTTCGAATTCGGAATAATATGTCGAATTTCCTTATATTTTCGCACGGCACGTTTAATCAAATCCAAATTATAAGAATCGCAACAATCTATTCTTCCGGAAAGGAACATTGTTCCGAACATCGACGTTACCATATTAAAAGCGGTTTCATATCCGTTTTGGCGTTGAGCAACATAATCCGGCGTGGCTTCAAAAGTATCTCTCACTTCAAATGCGGCGGGATAAGGATAAGCCCACATACCGCACTTTTCCGGAGGCATTTGCGTCATACTTCCCATAAGAATAGAAACGTTGTTTTGATAAAGCTCCTGGTCCGAAGTGCTTTGAACTTCAAAGTGCCGCAAAGTTTTGTTGTCGCTTCTCAAAGCTCCGCCGCCGCAGTTTTCGATAATAAGGTCGGGATATTCTTTTCTTATTTCGTCAATAAAAGCAACAAAAGCGTCCGAGTTACGGCGTTCTCCGTCAAGCGGAGAACTTTCGGAATTGTTGGTGGAACCCAGCCCCGCCGAATGGTTATAATCGTTTTTAATATATCTGAATCCCAAGTCATATAAATATTTTATTCTACTCTTAAGATATTCGCAAACTTTTTCACAGTTAAAATTATAAAAAGTTCTGCCAATGCCGATAGGCTTGCCGTATCGTTTAAGAACGGCGTCTTCGCAAAGATAATATCCTTCGGCGGTATCGCTTACCGTGTCAAGTTCCGTCCAAATTCCGGGAACAAGACCTTTTTCTTTTATTTTTTCAATAATTTCGGAAAGCGACGTTTCGGCATATTTATCGTTTGGCAACCAATCGCCCAAGCCGACGCCGTTTTTGTTTTTGGACCAACCGCCGTCAATAACAAAAATTTCCGCTCCCGCTTCAGCCGCCTTATCTATCAGCGGCAACAAACGGGCAGGGGAAGGGTCGCCCCAAATGCAGTCCATATAAACGTTAAAAACAACGGGAGTTACGCCGTTGTGATAGGAAGCGGCGGAATCGTATCTTTTAAAATTCAGCAACTGATGTACTGCGCTTTCAAAACCGCCTTCGGTCAATCCCAAAACGGCTCTTTCGGATTTATAACTTTGATTCGGTTTTAAATCAAGCGTCCAGCCAAGATATTCGTCTGCCGATGTGGCTTCAAGACACAATGACTGTGCTGCGTATCCGCCGATTCCCGAATACTTCAGCATCCAGGAATGAGCTCCCTCGGTTTCGGCAAACCAAGAATAACCGCTTTTTCCGTCCGTAACAACCGTCATCGGATAAAAGCTTTCCGTACTTCGGCTGCCAAAAGCTTGAATTGCATATGAAGCACATTCCCAAGGGTGCGTTGAGCCGGGATATATGCCAAGCTGTTCCGGCAAAAACGTTTGCCACTGCCCTTCGCCTTGCCATTTGTTGTGACATAACCATATTCCTATTTCTTCGTTTTCATAATAAGGCACATTTGAAATGCCTGCAATGCCCGAAAAATATGCGGAAGAAAAGCGCGTAAGCTTTATTGTTTTATCCGAAACGTTAAGCACCGTGTTTTGCTGTACAACAACGTCCGAGCACGGAACAAACGTCAATTCAACCTCAATTGCAAGTTCTTCTCGATATTTATATTTTAATAAAATGCCTTTTTGAGTTTTTTCAAAACCGTTATAGGCAATTGCGTTTTTCGAAAGATTAATTATGCCTCCTCCGTCAATGTTCAGTTCAAAATTCGGATGAGAGATTTCTTTTAAAAAATTATTGTTTTCGCATTGAAACGGTTTTAATGCAAAGTGACCGTTGTCAAAAATCACTATTTCAATGTTATTGTGTTTTATTATTTCCATTTTTACAATTCCTTTCGTTGCTTGTTTTTCCTTGAATTTATAACGGCTTGAAAAATCAAATAAGCTTTACAAGCCATATTGTATTTGGAGCAATTTTGCGACTTTGAGGAATTTCGCCGCTGTAAATCGGTTCGAGGTTATGTTCTTCGTCCACAACGTATATTTCGCACTTTTTGCCGAACGAGCCTTTTATATCGAAAACAAGTTCGTGTTCCGTTTCTTCGTAAGGATTGAAATTCGCAACCATAAACGCACCCTTATCGTCGTTTTTTGCACCCAAAACGTAAACGTGGTCAGCCGCGGAATCGCTTGTAACTTCTATTCCGAGTTCGGCAAGAACGCCGAACGCTTTAAATGCATAATAGCCTTTCAGCGGAACGGATTGCACGGAATGACCTTCGTCGTGCAATTCGGGAGCGTCAAACAGCCCGTTCCAGTGTTCGCGCATTGTTGTTCCCACTTGAGCGTCGTAGTATGTTGCAATATCGACAGGCGATTTTTGAAGCGAAATCAGAGTGCCTCCCAAAAAAGCGGCGCCGAACATGGAAGTTATGTTTTTCTTCATTACCGTATAACCTTCGGTCCAATCTTTAACATAGTTCCATTCGTCAAAAACGGTTTCGGTTTTGTTGAATCCGTATTTATCAAGAATTATTCTTGCCGCATGAACTTCGTTAAGTATTTGCTCCACTTTGAAAGCATAGCGGTGGAAAGAAAAGAAATCCAGCGGTACTCGCTTATCAGTGGAAAGCGCGTTAAGAAACGCTTGAATGTTGTCGTTTACCGAAGTTGTAAATCCCGCTCCGCCAACCTTGATTTTATCTCCGAAACGCTCTTTCAAATGAATTGCCGCAGTTTTATAAAGTGCAATAAATTCATCGAATGTTCCGCCCCAGCAAAGGTGTCCCAAATCGGGCTCGTTCCAAATTTCCCAATATTCTATTCCCATATGGAAGCCGTTTGCCCAACCTTCGTTGTAGTGCATAATTATATGTTCGCAAATTCTTGCCCATTTTGCGGCGTCCTTGGGCGGAAGCGTGTGAATTTTTATTGTGTGTTCTATGGAAGAACCGAGGCGATATATAATTTTTGCTCCCGAATCTATTATTGCCTGAAGATATTTGTCGGTTGCGGCAAAGTTGTAATTTTCGGGATCGGTTTCATCGGCGTTAAAATTTTTAAAAATGCAGTCTATGTCGCAAAATTCTCCGCTGCCGAAAGGGTGTTCAATATCGTGAAGTCTTGAATACGGTATATGAGCTTCCTTAAAAAACTGCATTGAATCCCAATGGAAGTTACCGGTCAGCGGTCCGCCGCCAACGCCGTTTACAGGCTTGATTTTGCCGATTGGCTTTGTAAAATCCACCAAAATTTTTTCGCGGTTCGTTTGAGGTTTATGCTCTCCGGAATTTTCGTAATTCATAAGATTTTTAAGAGCTTCAAGCTCTTCCACGGAGGCGATTTTTTTAATATTATTGTCCATTTTTTCAATCCTTTCCAAAAAAATGCAAACATAATTTGATTGCCTATTTATTATATAATATTTTTTGCATAAATGCAATAGGTTTTCGAAAAAATATTTTTTGCGAATAGCTATTGTTTTTTATATGCGGTTGTGCTATAATAATTTATGTAGAAGCTTAAAACAACTGAATTGCGTTGTTGCAAGAAAGGAAAAAATATGGATAATTATATTGCAAAAGTTATTGAATCCGTTGTAAAAGCCAAAAAACAAATTGAAGAGTTTCGAGCGGAGGATTCGCTTATATTTCCGCTGTTTACCGATTTGCATACCGATGATATTCATCACGAATTTGCGCAAAGGCTTTTAACGGCGTTGAGGATTATAACAAAAGAAATTGATTATGACGCAATTATCAATTTAGGCGATAATTTTTCCATGCTCGGACGCAACATACATATATCCAACGAAGAACTTGCAAAACGTTTTGAAAATCTGTTTTCCGCAATTTTCGAAGCGACTGACCGCCACCCTATGATAAACGTAAACGGAAATCACGACGCCTTGGGAACGGACTTTTTTAAACCCGATTTTTGGAATTCGATTGTAAAGGGAAAATACGGCAACACACGGGCGGTTTACGGCGACGAGGGAGCGTATTATTATATTGATTACGAAAAAGCAAACACAAGGATTGTTGCGCTTTCGATTCCAAGCGATTCCGATATCGAAAGCGAAATGCCGACGCCGCTTTGGAAATTCGGCAAACCGCAATCGGAATGGCTTAAAAATGATGCGCTTAATACCGATAAAAATGTCATAATACTTTCGCACGTTCCGTTTTGGTATAAATACACAGACGATACCGAATCAACTCTTGCCGTGTGGAACGGAACCGAAGTCAAGAAGTCGTATGTTTCCGCACTGTGCGGTTGGATAGAGGATTCGGACGAAGTTGCCAAATTTATTGAAGAATTTAATAACGGCACTTCAAATGTTGTAGCGTGTTTGAGCGGTCATATGCACAGCGATTCTTTTTTACTTCCTTTTGAAGAAAAGTTCGGTAAAAAGAATCCGTTGCCGTGCTGTCAAGTAGTAACAACAGCGGCTTGTTTCACACAGGACGTTGCTTTGAAATTCGGTATCGGAATTGATATTGCGGTTTATACGCCGTCAAAAGGCGAACTGCGAATGATACGCATAGGCGACGGCGAAAACCGAAAAGTAACGTTTTGATATGGAAAAAAGCAATTTTTAAAAGTCGAGTCGTGATGAGAGATAATTTTATATTGCGATAACGATATACTTTTAAGCATAAATTTAAAATAAAGGAATGAGCTCTGCTTATGCAGAGCTCATTTGCTGAAAATATTATTATTATTTAACGTACCAATCTGTCGCTAAACTATCGTTTACCGGATAATTACATAAAAGAATATTGCAAAGAAATGCAACACCGTTCCGATAACCACAAAAATATGAAAAATCGAATGCATATATTTCAAGCCTTTTTTGTGCCCCACGGAATAAAGAACCGCACCTATCGAATAGGAAACTCCGCCAAGCAAAATAAACAGAAAGCCAATCGGAGTAATTGCCTGTATAAGCGTTTTTAGGGTAAATATTGCGCACCAACCTATGAGCAAATAGCATATCATAGAAAACTTTTTATATTTTTTTAAGTCGATTGCGTTAAGAGTAATTCCCAATGCGGACATTCCCCATACAAAACCGAACACCACCCAAGCCAATGCCGGTTTTACTTCTCGCATTGCCGCAAGAGTTAAGGGCGTATATGTTCCTGCAATAAGGATAAAAATTACGCAGTGGTCTATAACCTGCATTACTTTTTTTGCAATGTCCGCTTTCGGAGTTATTCCGTGATATACGCTTGAAATTGTATAAAGTATTACTATCGAAAAACCGTAAATAAACGAACTTACAACCGCATATGCGTCTCTTTTCAAAAAAGCGAACACAACGCACAAAGCCAGCGCCGCAACGCCGAGCGCACCGCCCACAATATGAGTTACCATATTAAAAATTTCTTCGCCTTTTGTGTAGTTCGGAAGCTTTCTTTCTTTTAGCGATGTTCTTGTCATAACGCATCTTTCCTTTCATTTGCATAATAATGTTAAATACCGCACCGTTACAATTATTATATCCGAATCATATGAATATTTCAAGTGTATGATATGAATTTCAAAAGCACATATTATTGCAACTTCTTTTCCGATTCTTTTGCAATTTAAAATCGTGAACGATTGTTATCAAAATGACATTTTTTTGCAAAATTATTCATTTTTTGTCGTATAAATCATAAAAAAACGATTGCTGTACCGAAAAATTGCATTTTGGACGGCATTTTTACTCAATTTTTTTGAAAAAATTTCAAAAACCCTATTGCAATTTAATGCGAAATGTGATAAAATAAACCCGAAATTTAAAGTTACAGGAGGCATACTGCTATGTTTAAGTCAGAATATCTCAACAAAGTATACGCTACGGTTGAAAAAAGAAACGCGGGCGAACCCGAATTTCTTCAAGCCGTAAGAGTAGTGCTTGAATCCCTTGAACCGGTTATCGAAAAAAGACCGGAACTTGTGGAAAAAGGCATTATCGAATCCATTGTGGAACCCGAAA
>CAZJCI010000131.1:0-6774 GCA_964544455.1 uncultured Oscillospiraceae bacterium | reverse complement strand
TGCTTCCACATAATTTCGATTATGTGGTTTTATTTTTTTCAGCACAGCAAAAGCCCCAACTTTTGAATTTGTTTGCGATGAATATCGCCGCTTTCAACGGTATATATTCTTGTTGTTTCCACACTTGAATGACCAAGAATATCCGCCAAACGTGAAATATCTTTTTCCACACTGTAATATGTACGAGCAAAAAGATGTCGGAGATTATGCGGAAAAACCTTTTCCTTACTCACACCCGCAGCTTCGCACAAAGATTTCATAAGTTTCCATATATTTGACCTATCCATGGGCTTGCCGTTTTTGGAAACAAAAATACTTCCCGATGTTATATTTCTTTCCGCCGTATATTTTTTAAGAGTTTTGCACAAAGCTTCGGGGATAATAACAGTTCTTGTTTTTCCTTTACAATCTATATCAGCCAAACCTTTTTTGATTGAAGCAACCGTTATAAATTTAAGCTCGCTCACTCTTATACCGGTACTGCATATTGTTTGCATTATCAAACAAAGTTTATTTTTCCCCTTTTGCGTTGCCGCGTTCAGCAATCTTTGATATTCGGATTTTGTTAATTCTTTTTCGCGGCTTATAAAAAGCTGTTTTTGAATTTTAATATTTTTAACCTTTAAGCAGGGGAGATTCATATAATCGAACAGACTGTTTAATGATGCCAAAATTGAGTTTACGCTTGTTTTGGCGTAATTTTCTTTTAACATTTCCTTATATTCTATTACGATTTCTTTTGAAAGCTCTTTTTCTCCAAGCCAATTGTTAAAAACCTTTATATCTCTTATATATTTTTCCACGGTTGCTGTTGCTTTTTCTTCTTCTCTAAGTTTGTTTTCAAATTCGGTTATTGTTTTTTGCTTTATTTTTTTCATTGTTTTTCCTCCGTTATTGTTATATATTATTGTATTTTATCATAATTTTCCGAATTATGATACCGAATTTGTCGTATTTTGCACTTAAATTTGTGTTATGTTCACTTTATATATCTTGAATTTTACGAAAAAAGCGGTATAATTTTCTTATCAAAACAATATTGGGGACTGACATTTATGAAAATAACGGAAATATTAAAAGGAAACAAGCTTTCACTTTCTTTTGAAGTTTTTCCTCCGAAAACCGACGCGTCGTTGGAAAGCGTGGAAAGAGCAATTTTCGAAATTGCCCGCCTGAATCCCTCTTTTATGAGTGTAACTTACGGTGCGGGCGGAGGAACAAGCAAATATACGTTGGAAATTGCAAAAAATATTCGCAATATTTATAACGTTCCGACAATTGCGCACCTTACGTGCGTTTCTTCAACGCGCGAAACAATTCAAGAAAGAATTCAGGATATAAAAAATGCGGGTATTGAAAATGTTATGGCACTTCGAGGTGACATTCCTCTTGAAATGCAAAACGATGACAGAAGCTTGTGGGATTATCGCTATGCGGTTAATCTTATAAGAGAATTGCGAGAAAGCGGAAACGATTTTTGCATCGGAGCGGCGTGCTATCCCGAATGTCACACCGAAAGCGTAAATCAAAAAGAGGATATAAAGTATTTAAAAGAAAAAGTAGACGCCGGCGTTGATTTTCTTACAACTCAAATGTTTTTCGACAATAATTTACTGTATAACTTTTTATATAAAATAAGAGAAGCGGGAATTTTTGTTCCGGTAATTCCGGGAATTATGCCTATCACAAACGCCAATCAAATAGAAAGAGCAATAAAACTTTCGGGTTCTTTTATGCCGCAAAGATTTAAGGCTATTGTGGATAAATTCGGAAACAACCCTGCGGCTATGTTGCAAGCGGGAATTGCTTATGCAACGGATCAAATCATAGATTTATATGCAAATAACATTACCAATGTTCACGTATATTCTATGAATAAACCCCAAGTTGCGGTTAATATTCAAAATAATTTGTCGGAAATAATCGGTTGATATGACAAACACGGTATTTACAAAAACATATTCGTTACCGTTTTTCAACTTGCGTGAAATTGCGCGTTATATGGGGGACAGAAGTGATTCCGAAAACGTTTTTGCGCTGATTTCGGATTGTATTAAAGAATGTCAAAATGTCTTTAACCCAAAGGTTTGTTATGCCTGCTTTGACGTTTATGCAAACAACGAAACAATCGTATTTCCCTTTAAAAAAGTGCATTCCAAAGCACTTGCAAGCGTACTTAACGAATGTGAACGAGCGGTTATTTTTGCCGCAACAGTCGGTATTGAAACGGATAGAATTATTGCAAAATACAGCAGAATTTCGCCGTCCAAGGCATTGTGTTTTCAGGCAATCGGTGCCGAAAGAACAGAAGCTCTTTGCAATGAATTTAACAATGAAATAACGGCTTTATGTCAAAATAACGGATATAAAACAAAACCACGATTCAGTCCCGGATACGGAGATTTGGATCTTTCTTTTCAAAAAAATATTTTTGACGTTTTGGACTGTCGCAGAAAAATCGGACTGACTTTAAACGACAGTATGCTTATGTCGCCTTCAAAATCGGTTTCGGCAATAATCGGAATAACCGGAAAGGAATTTATATGAATTTTCGCAATTTTTTAAAAAACAACATTGTAATATTGGACGGCGGTTTGGGAACGTTGCTTCAGGAAAAAGGGCTTTCTTTGGGAGAATATCCCGAAACTTGGAATTTAACTCATTCTGAAATTGTTATTGATATTCACAAAGAATATTATAATGCCGGAAGTAACGTTGTAAACGCAAATACTTTCGGTGCGAATCCGTTGAAATTTTCCAACGATGATTTGGAAAAAATCATAAAAACAGCACTCGAAAATGCGTCAAAAGCAAGGGAGCTTTCCGTTGGAAATCAAGAAAAATATATTTCTTTGGATATAGGTTCGCTTGGAAAACTCTTAAAGCCTTTCGGAGATTTGGATTTTGAAAAAGCGGTAGATTTATTTGCAAAAGTTACGGAACTTGGCGTTGAATACGGAGCGGATATTATATCGATTGAAACAATGAACGATTCATATGAAACCAAGGCGGCAGTTTTGGCGGCAAAAGAAAACAGCGATTTGCCTATTATTGCAACAAACGCTTACGGTTCCGACGGTAAACTTATGACCGGTGCTTCGCCCAAAGCCATGGTTATGCTTTTGGAGGGGCTTGGCGTTGACGTATTGGGCGCAAACTGTTCTTTGGGACCTATTGAACTCATGAAAATAGCCGATGAATTAACTGAGGTTTCCTCAATTCCCATAGCGATAAAACCCAACGCAGGGTTACCCAAAGTTGTTAACGGAAAAACGCTGTTTGATTTTGAAGCCGAAGAATTTTCGTTATTGACAGCCGCAATGTGCAAAAAAGGCGTAAGAGTTGTCGGCGGTTGTTGCGGCACAACTCCGGAATTTATAGCAAAGATTTCGGAAAAAGTAAAAAATATCAAGCCCGTTCCGATTAAAGATAAAAACATAACCGGTGTTTCTTCATATTCCGACGCAGTATTTTTCGGCGGTTCGCCGATTCTTATAGGAGAACGAATAAATCCTACCGGTAAAAAAAGATTCAAACAAGCCCTTGCGGAACACGATATTGATTACATATTGGGCGAGGGAATTTCTCAGCAGGAAAAAGGCGTCCATATGCTTGATGTAAACGTTGGTCTTCCGGAAATCAACGAACCTTTAATGCTTAAAGAGGTTGTTTGCGAACTCCAAGCAATAACCACTCTTCCGTTGCAAATTGATACTTCGGACGTAGATGCAATGGAACAGGCAATGAGAATTTATAACGGCAAACCGATGATTAATTCCGTAAACGGAAAAAAAGAAAGTATGGACTCGATTTTTCCGCTGGTAAAAAAATACGGAGGACTTGTTGTTGCTTTAACTCTTGACGAAAACGGTATTCCCGACACCGCCAAAGGACGAATTGAAATTGCCGAAAAAATTATTTCGGAAGCAGAAAAATACGGAATTTCCAAAAAAAATTTGATTTTCGATACGCTTGCCATGACAATAAGCGCGGATTCGGAAGCCGCAAAAGTTACACTTGATTCTTTGGAACATATACGTCGCCGGCTTGGCTGTAATACTTCATTGGGAATTTCCAACGTTTCGTTCGGCTTGCCTATGCGTGATTGCATTAACAGTACTTTTTTTACTTTGGCATTGAGCCGAGGACTTTCAGCGGCAATTATGAATCCCTATTCGCTTGAAATGATGCGCGCATATCATTCGTTTAAAGCACTTTGCGGCTTCGATGAAAGATGTACCGAATATATTGGTTTTTGTTCACTTCCGAATAATTCGATTCAACCAACAGTAATTTCTTCGGTGCCTTTGCAAAAAGATAATGCCGAGGCTAAAGATAAAGAAAATTTGACCAAACTTCAAAAGTCAATTGTTCAGGGTAGAAAAGAAACTGCGGCAATTGTAACTAAAGAATTGATTGTCGATGAAAATCCTATGCAAATTGTAGAAAATGAGATTATTCCCGCATTGGACATTGTGGGGACGGGGTTTGAAAATAAAACGTTCTTTTTGCCACAGTTGCTTATGAGTGCGGAAGCCGCAAAAGCTTCGTTTGAAATCATCAAAGAAAACGTTGCAAAATCAAATGCAAGCCCCCCCAACAAACATCTTGCCGTTATTGCCACGGTTAAAGGTGATATTCACGATATAGGAAAAAATATCGTTAAGCTTCTTATGGAAAATTACGGTTTTAATGTTATAGACCTTGGAAAGGACGTTGCGCCGGAAACAATTGCGGATTGCGTTGTAAAAAACAATGTTCCGTTATGTTGCCTCAGCGCGCTTATGACAACAACCGTTCCGTCTATGGAAGAAACAATAAAACTTTTGCGAAAACAAGCACCCAAATGCAAGGTTATGGTTGGCGGTGCGGTTCTCAACAGCGAATATGCTTCAATGATAGGTGCCGACATATACGCCAAAGATGCTATGGAGGCAGTCAGAAAAGCATTGGAAATATTTTAATATATAATTATTCGACATTTCGAAAAGCGGTTTTACATGTTATATTACAATTGACATAATAAAATGCTAATCCTCAAGTTATATAATTTTAAAAAATTTACTCAAAGTAAAAACTCAATAAATTTATTTCGCCTTTTTTTGCAAAAGCACTTGCTTTTTGAACTTTTATGTGCTATACTTAATTCATTAAGTGCGTAATATACGAAAGGAAATATTATTTATGACAAACTATGAAAAAATTTGTAACGCCAATCCGAATTTAAAAATCGAAATGATTTCCGATAACAGCTTCCGCTTATACGGAGAGCTTGTTACAGGCTACGATTTTGCTGAAATTATTTCGTATATGGAAAATAATACCGAAATTCCAAATGGGTGTAAATATTGCCCAACAGTTCCCGAAATGGAAGCAACCGATGTTGCAAAAAAAATATGCGCAGTTTACGGCGGAGGTATGGAATATCAGTTCGGATATACAAACGGAAAAACAGAATATCTTGACGCTTTGGAATATCATAAATCAAGCGAACTTGTTATTGCAATTACCGATCTTATAGTTCTCGTTGCATTGAGAAGCGAAATTATTGATAACAATCTTCCATCAAGTTGCGTTAAAGCCTTCTATGTTCCCGCAGGCACTGCGTTTGAAATGTATGCCACAACGTTGCACTATGCCCCCATAAGAGTATATCCCAACGGTTATAAATCAATTGTCGTTTTGCCAAAAGGAACTAATTACGATATAGAAAAATCACCGATTGATTCAAAACTTTGGGGCACAAACAAATGGCTTATCGCACACCCCGAAGTTAAAACACTTGCCGACAAGAATGCCGCTTTGTGGATTTCCGGAGAAAATATACATATTAATTTATAATTCTAAAAAAATATCGTTTAGCCGCGTCTGATATTCAGAGCGGCTTTGTTGGTATTTTTTTCAATTAATTGTAAAATATAAATTTTTTAGATTATTTGAAAAATGTGCGATACAATAGATAGGTGACAAATAAAAAGAGAAATATCAAGCAAATGTGATATAATGGTAATAACTGCAAAATCAAACAAACACAAAGGGGCTATTTCCAATGAGCAGTATAACAGCAGGAGCCCACTTTTGTCAATGGGTTTTGAATTTTCTTTAAAGTATGGTGTAACAAAAGCGTCAATCGCTTTGGACGAAGCAGACAGGCAATTTATGAGTGTAGAGCCAAGTGGGACTGAAAGTGCCGGCACAGTTCCTTACCAATCTTGTTAAGAAATGTCCTTTTCCCATAAGAGAAATACAAACGCATAACGGCACGGAGTTCACCAATGCTTTGCTTCAAAAATATTGTGATCACAAGAGCTTGTTTGAAAATCCGCTCGATCAACATGGTATTATCTATCATAGGATTCGTGTAGCTACACCGAGACACAATGGCAAAGCGGGGCGGCAACACCATATCGACGAAGCTCCTTTTTACAAGAAAATGCGTATGTATTACCATTAAGAAGGCAATTCGATCGCTACAACGCCCGTTCTGACAATATTCCTAAGATTTGCTTAAACTTCCGTTCTGCTAATGAGGTCTTGGCAGATAATCACGCTATTATGTAATGTTATTAGGGCAAAAGCAAGGCTTTGCTTTCGCCTGTAACCAATTATATCACTGACTATTCAACAAAATCGTGAATTCCCAAAGTAAATTCCACTATGGGTAGAATTTACTTTAAGAAAAAAGTTTCAGTAATTTTGAGGTTTGAATGACTTCTTTAGGTGCGATCAAAGAAATCCCCAAAGCTTTCGCAAGCTCTTCGGAATAAGCAAAAG
>CAZJCI010000130.1:0-6794 GCA_964544455.1 uncultured Oscillospiraceae bacterium | reverse complement strand
CGAAAACATACGCCCCACTCATGTACAATATCCTCGCCGATATGCTCAAATACTGAACAAACCGCTTTAATTCGTTTTGAAAGGTAACATATGTCGAAACAAACTTGGAAAGGCGGCGCATTGCTTGCGCCGTTGCCCGCTGTTTTAATAAGCTGCCGAGGCAAAAACACCGACGGCAAACAAGCCGAAAACGTTTTTACCGTCGCTTGGACGGGAATAATAAATACCGTTCCGCCCAAAACCTATATATCCGTAAGAAAATCAAGATATTCTTACAGCCTAATACGAAGCAGTATGGAATTTGTAATTAACGTTCCAACCGCAAAGTTGGCAAAAAAAACCGACTATTGCGGCATATATACCGGAAAAAAGGTTAATAAATTCGAAAAATGCAATTTTACATCGGAAGAATCGTCGATTGTAAACGCCCCCGTAATTGCCGAATGTCCCATTAATTTGGAATGCAGAGTAACCGATATAAAAGAACTTGGAACGCACGATATGTTTTTTGCCGATATTTTGTGTACCAACGTGGACGAAAGCATAATAGATTCTTCCGGCAAGTTGCGTTTGGACAAAGCGGGGCTTATGGCGTTTGCCCACGGCGAATATTTTGAACTTGGCAAAAAAATAGGATATTTCGGATATTCGACAAAAAAGAAAAAAACAAATAACAAAAAATAAAATTCAGGAGGATTTTATGAAAATCACATACTACGGAACGGCGGCAGCCGAAGGAATTCCCGCGCTTTTTTGCAAATGCCGAGTTTGCGAAGAAGCCCGCAAAAACAGGGGCAAAGATGTAAAAACCCGAAGTCAGGCTCTTATCGACGATAAAATACTCATAGATTTTCCCGCCGACACATATATGCACGCGCTTAATTACAATTTACCGCTTGAGGATATACACACCTGCATTGTTACCCATTCTCATTCCGACCATCTTTACGAACGAGACCTTTGGTGCCGTTTGCCCGGAATAGGAAACAATATCGAAGAAAAACCGCTTAATATGTATCTGACAAGCGCAGGATATAATCAGTCCTTGGAATTAATAAAAGAACACAACATTACGGAACAAAGAGTAAAAGCCAACCTCATAAAAGCGTTCGAACCCTTTTGCGCCGAAGGCTATGTAATAACTCCGCTGAGAGCCGACCACGACGCAAAATCCGACCCGGTATTTTTTATAATCGAAAAAGACGGAAAAGCCGTTCTTTATTCGCACGACAGCGGCACATATCCCGAGGAAACCGTTAAATATTTAAAAAACCTCAACAAGCATTTCGACTTTGTTTCGCTGGATTGCACAAATATGCTTTTAAACTATCGAGGCGGACATATGGGCTTGCAGGAAAACGCCGAAGTAAAAGATTTGCTCATAAGTTGGGGACTTTGCGACGATTCCACAATATTTGCGGTTAATCACTTCAGCCACAACGGAAAAGCCACGCACGCCGAACTTGAAAAAGAAGCCGCAAAATATGGTTTTATTGTTTCATACGACGGACTTGAAATAGAATTTTGATTTTACCGCCCAAAAATTTTTATATTTTTCCAACAAGCCGCTCCGCTGAGCGGCTGTTTTTTTCCTGATTTTTCAATATATTATGCCAAAATAGTGCTTTAATTGTAAATTATTGTAAAAATTGAATAGATTGTTATATACAAATTGAAAAAAGTATGGTATAATGAATCAGTATAATATTACTATGCGGTTTTATAACCTACCTTTTAACGAAAGGACTGAAGAATACTTTTGGCAGATAAATATCAAAATAAAAAAAACTACGGAAAAAAAACTTCGGACGGCAATTCCGTCAAGCATTATTCAAAAGGCGCAAAAAAATATAATTCAAAATTCAACGAAAACGGCGAAAACGATAACCAAGAACTCTCCAACGGCTCCGTCCCCGGCAGAAACGCCGTAAGAGAACTGTTAAAATCGGGGCGCAACATAGAAAAAATTTTTGTAAGCGACGGCGACCGTGAAGGCTCAATCAAAGTGCTTGTGGCGCAGGCTATTCAACGAGGAATCCCCGTTGTGCAGGTGGACAAAAAAAAGCTTGACGCCCTTTGCGGATACGAACAGCATCAGGGAATAGTGGCAATAGCTTCCGAAAAAGAATATGTTACAATCGAAGAAGTTGTGGAAATAGCAAAAGAAAGGAACGAAAATCCCCTAATAGTTATTTGCGACGGAATTTCCGATCCTCACAATCTCGGCGCAATAATCCGATGCGCCGAAGGCGCGGGAGCTCACGGCATAATACTTCCCAAAAGGCGCGCCGCCGGAATTACCCCCGCCGTTGTAAAAGCTTCCGCCGGCGCAACCGAACATATCGCCGCCGTAAAATGCGCAAACATCAGCGATACCATAAGAAAGCTTAAAGATATGGGCTTTTGGATTTTCGCCGCCGAAGCGGACGGCACAAGCTATACCGAAGCGGACTATAATTGCCCGTGCGCAATTGTTTTGGGAAGCGAAGAAAACGGCGTTTCGGATATAGTCAAAAAAAATTCCGATTTCACGGTTTCCATTCCCATGCTCGGCAAAGTAAATTCGCTTAACGTTTCAACGGCGGCCGCCGTAATTCTTTATGAAGCCGTAAAACAGCGTTCATTGGCATAAAAATCAAAAGCAAACATAATAATATCAATGTGAAAGGAAGAATTGTTATGCGGAAAGATAATAACGCAACCTCCGAAAACCAAAACAATATAACCTCCTCCGAAAATATAACCCAAACAAATACTTCTACAACAAACAATACGGACGACGCAATGAAACGCCTGGACGCTATGTTCGAAGCCGAAGCGGAAGACCTTGCGTGGCTTGACGATATTATGAACGATTCCGTCGGAACAAAAAAATCCGCAAAGGAACAACAACCCAATCTTGACAATTTCGAAAACGATTCGGAAGAAGAACCCGAAGCGGAAGAACTTACGGACGTAAAAGAAGATTCCATATGCGCCGAAAATGCCGATAACGTCGAAAAATCCCCAAACGGCAACGACTTTTTCAACGAAACGGACGATTCCGATACAAAAATTTATTCCGGAAATTCCGATAACAACGACAGCGGCGCAGAAGTCGATTTGGATTTTTTTGAAAACGAAAATCTCAACCGTCCCGAAAAGACGGAATTCATAAGCGGCGCAGATTCCGAGGTTCCGCAAGATAATCAGGAAAACAAGGTAAACAATTCGTTGGGGAAGCTTTTCGGCTTTGAAGTTTCCGAAAACGACGATTCCGACGAAAAAAAGAAGTCCAAAAAGAAAAAATCCGAACACAAAAAAATCGCAAAAGAGCTCGGCGCATACGAAGAAATAAATATGGCGGACGCAAACGCGGTAAGCGAAGGACAACGAAAATATTATCTTTCAAAATGCAAAGCCCTTACCGCGCTTGTCGGCGCAACGTTCTTTTTGCTTGTCAGCCTTTATTTTGAACTTTCCATGTCCGGTAAAATGCCGTTTCCGTCGGCAATAGGCGCACAAAACGCTCCCAAAGTATTTGCGTTGCTGGATTTGCAAATAATGTGCTTTTCCGCAATGTGCTTGTCGGACAGCCTTACAAACGGATTTTTGGCAATTTTGGATAAACGCTTTTCGCCAAGTTCGTGCGCACTTGTCATTTCCGCAATATGCGCGTTGCAAGCCGTTGTTTCGGTTTTTGTAAGCGGAAACGGCACAACAATAAAACTGTTTTGTTGCATAGGCTGTCTTGCTCTTTTTATGCTTGCGTTTTACGATTATCTAAAGGCAAGCGCGGATGATAAGTCGTTCAGAATCGCTTCTTCCACTTCAAACAAATACGGCGCATACGAACTCGGCGTGGATTCGTTGGAATGCAGTCCGTTTGCTTCTCACATAGACCTGGAAAAAGCCAAAGTCATTTCGGTATGCAAAGGCTCTGTGTACGACGGCTTTGTCGGCAGAAACGAAAAAAGACCGGAAGGCGAAAAAAAACTTGGCAGATTAACGGGAATAATTTCCGCAACGGCTCTTTTAATCGGAATATTCGTCGCAATAGCAATGGGCAACGTTTATAACGGCATAAACGCAATGACGGTTGTTATTATTTCCTCCCTGCCCATTAATATTTTCTTTGTATCGGCTCTTCCAAAATATCTTGCTTCAAAATACGGAAAATCAATCGGCGCGGCTCTTGTGGGGCAAAACGCCAGCGAAGAATATAAAGGTCTTTCCGTGGTGGCGTTTGAAGATACGGAAGTTTTTCTTCCCAAAGACGTAAGAATTTCCAGCATAAAAACCTACGGCGGTATGGCGTTGGACGAAGCCGTTGTCACAATGTCGAAAGTATACGATAAAATCGGCGGACCGCTTTCAAAAATCTTTGCAAAAATGGTGGAAAATCAAAACCGAGATTCCGACGTAAGACTTGTTAAAGTATATCCCGACGCAATCGAAGTAACCGTGGACGGCAAAGAATTTTGCCTTGCAACGGCGTCATATCTCGGCACAAACGGAATCCGCATTATTTCCGACAGCGTGGATAACGCGTTCGAACAGTCCCACGGAAGCATATTGTTTATGGTTTGCGGCGGCAGAATACTTGCAAAGTTTTATATAAAATACTCCGTAAATCCGCATTTTGAAAGAACGCTTAAAGAATTGCACGACGCAAACCTTTGCGTAGGAATTAAAACCCTTGACCCCTGCATTAACAACGACCTTATTTTCAGTTGCCTTGAAAAAGCAAATTATGCGCTCAGCGTAATAAAAGGCAACAACGCAAACGATATTCCCACCGTTAAACAAAAAGTAAGTTCCGGCATTGTTGCGCTTGGGAACGTTCACAACTTTTTGGAAATGTTGCTTGTGTGCGAAAGAACCGGCAGAAACGTAAAAATCAACTGCGCAATAAAAATTATCAGCGCATTTTTAAGCGTTATTATTTCCGCAATTTTTGTTCTTACAAACAGTTCGCTCAACGTCATTTTCAGCCTTATAATCCAACTGTTCTGGCTGATTCCCGTTATAGTGATTTCCTATTTTAACAAATAACGCTTGGGCAGTCGCTTTTCCCAACAAATAAAACCGTTTAAAAAAAGTATTTGCCAAATAATAAAAAAACTTTCGAAAAAATCGAAAGTTTTTTTGTTTTTCTATTGACTTTTGCTTTTATTTGTGGCATAATAGTTATGCCAAATCAACTGAATATTATGCAATAACCTTATCTTATCTTTGGGATGAGTATATTTCTGCGTTATCTTATCAATACTGAATTTGTAAAAAATGCAAATTCCTTCTGATGAGGTAACAATATGTTATTGCTCGTTCAGTTGGTTTGGCGACTATCGGAGTTTGCGTTTTTTGGTGCGGTTTACTTCGGTAGCCGCACTTTTTATTTTTTTATTAACTTAAAAGGAGAGAAAAATGAAAAACAAATTCAAACCGATTTTGGCACTCTTACTTGTCGCCGTAATGTTTCCCGCAATAGTCTCCTGCAGTACCTCCTCCGATTCAAACAAAAACGAAAATTCCGTAACGTTTTCCGTTGACGTTGCGGAACAAACAAACGACAAATGGAAAATGACATTCAAAGAATGTCAAACAAAAACAAAACTAAATTCATTTACCGAAGCGGATGAAGGAGAGGAATTTGTTCTCGCTTTTTTTGAAATTGAAAATCTTTCCCAAGAAATTCAAACTTTCAGCACCTTAATTAAAGGAATGGGAGATTTCTATTTTGACGGAGTTAAAACAAGTCAAGTTGTCGGCAGCAGCTCGATAATTAACGATTCATATCCGCTTTTGAGTGTTCCCGTTGACCCAGGAAAAAAAGCGAACGGATACTTTGTTTTCCAAATAGCCCCCGAGTGGCATGAACTGGAAATTATATACGACGACGACCTCTTACACAAAAGCGAAGAAAACGTAATGAAATTCATAATAACCAAAAACACAGAAACAGCAAGCGAAACGGAAAGCAACATTGCAAACGAAGCAGAGGGTGGAACGGCGGACAAAACTGCGGACAATACGGCAGAACCAACAGAGGAATAAGAGCATATGAAAAAAACATTTAAATGCAAATGTTGCGGCGCGGAAATATCAAAAAATGCAAAAAAATGTCCGCATTGCGGAGAGCCGACTCCCAACGGAACAATCGGTTCCGTGGTAAACGGAATAGTTTTCGCTCCGTTCCTCGCAATACTTATTATTATTGCATTTTGCTTTTATATCGGCTTGTTCGGTTGGCTGTTCTGATACGAATTGTAATTCAATATCCGCAAAAAAGCGCATAAATAATTTCAAACTCCAACGTATGCGCCGCAAAAAAGCGCAAAACAAAAGCGGCATTCCCTGTTTCAAAAAAATTTTAACCTCCCAAACGTTCCCGCATACTATATAATAAAAACATATGGGAGTGGTTTTGTGCTTTACGATATACTTATCATATTTATATGTATGTTCGCCGCGCTTGGAATAACGGAACTTGCGGTTTATATTTACGGAAAAAGTTGCGCCGCCCGCCTTCCGCACAAATTTTTTATACTTGCGGATAATTTCGAAAAAAACGACGCGGAATACGTCATAAGATTTCTTGAAGGCGTAATTTCACGCTCCGGAACCGACGCCGCAATTTGCGGTATAAAGCTTGGAGAAAACGTCGATATAGACAGCGACCTGCTGAAAAAACTGCAAAAAGAATTTAAAAATATCATAACATAAAAATTTTCCCCCGAATCCGCACCATCGGGGGAATTTTTCATTCCGAGTTACAATTTCGATTTCGATTATTTTTCGAATTTTGCAAGCTT
>CAZJCI010000129.1:0-6804 GCA_964544455.1 uncultured Oscillospiraceae bacterium | reverse complement strand
GCTAGAGGTCGTGGGTTCGTGCCCCATCCTAATCGCCATCGTTTGGAAAATTTATTTGCTGATGTAGCTCAGTAGGTAGAGCGCATCCTTGGTAAGGATGAGGTCGCCGGTTCGACTCCGATCATCAGCTCCATTTAACCAGCTTTTTTTCAGAAAGCTGGTTTTTTTAATTTATTCTATTGATTTTCAACAATAATTAGTGTATAATCATATTGTTATCAATATATTTTAATGCATAAAAACAAAATAGTTTTATTGAGAGGCTGAAATAAATGTACGAAAATATGATTTTTTGTCCAGTGTGCGGTATTCAGGTGCATGAAAATGATTTAGCTTGCACGGTTTGCGGTGCTAAATTAAAAAAATACATCGATACTTGGCATTACAATACTTCCATTGATTCGGATTTTAAGCCCAACTGCCACAATCAAGATAAAAAGCTTCTTTCGCAAAATAACGACCTAATAAGTTCAATTAACATTTTAGCAAAAAAAATTGAGATGTTGCAAGACAATCAAAATTTATTAATGAATAATGTGCACACGGATTTAAAAAATTATGCCGGAAAAGAAAATATGATTATCGCGCTTTTGGTGGTATTAACAGGAATTCTATCGATAATTTGTATTATTCTCGGTTACACTCTTTGCAGAGTTATTTAATTTAATAAACGTAAGTATAATAAATACAAATTTATGAAGACTTATTTTTATTTATACGATTTGATAAAATGAGATTTAATAAAACATTGGACGGCGATTATCTGTCAAAAATTAACATTAATATACCAAGTGAGTTTTCGCTTCCCGAAAGTATGTGGTGCAGAGTTGTTGATGCTTCAAACGAAACTCCGAACTTAAAACGGCACTGTCATTCTTTTTTTGAACTTCACATTTGCATTGACGGATATTGCGATTACGAAATTAACGGAAATGTAATGCGTCTTGATAAAGGCAAATTAATATTAATTGCTCCGTCGGTTCAGCATACTATTCTGTTTGAAAGCACTGATTTTAAAAAAATGGTATGGGGATTTTCGGTTAAAGATGAAGTTTTATCCAAAACACTTGTTACTGCATTAAAAACTTCGCACACGATAAATTATGATACAAGAATTGACGTCGCAATAGAAATTATACTTGAAAACGCAACTGAAAAAAGATTTGGATTTTATAACGTTATAAAATCTCAATTGTTGTATATATATACGTATGTCATAAGATGCTTTGCAGATTTAAACGATTTAAATTTCGCTTGCGAAAAAAAATATTCGGTTGTGGCAAAGACTATAAAAAGTTTTATTTATGATAACCTTGCTAATTCGATAAGTTTTGACGATATCTCGGCACAATTTTCCATAAACAGACGTTTGTTGGATGTAATTTGTAAAGTTGAATATGGAATGACGCTTGCTGCTGTGAAAAAAAGTGTACAATTTGAAAAAATTAAAGAATTACTTTCAGAAACCGACTATAAACTTGACAAGATTGCAGAAATTACCGGATTTTCGGATAGATATACAATGGGAAAGTTTTTTAAAAAAAGAGAAGGAACTTCCCCCGGTGAATACAGAGCGTCTTTAAGAAAATAACTGTTACCGTGAGAAATTTCTCACGGTTTTTTTCTTTGATAAATTGACATCTTTTTTTAATTTTTGACATTTACTTATTCGGATTTGGTACTTATAATATAAGTATATTTAGCGTGTATATTATAATTAAAATCGGGAGGTTAAAATGAAAGGCGGAATTTATCCAACAATGATAACGCCGTTTAAAAACGGAAAAATTGATTATGACGGTGTGAAAAAACTTGTGGATTGGTATTGTGAAAACGGATGCAACGGCGTTTTTGCCGTGTGCCAATCAAGCGAAATGTGGTATTTGGGACTTGAAGAAAGAACGGAATTGGCAAAAGCAGTTGTTAAAGCGGCAGACGGTAGACTTGACGTTGTGGCGTCGGGGCATATTTCAAATTCGGTTGAAGATCAAATTACGGAAATTAACGCAATCGGTAAAACCGGAGTTAATGCTACGGTTCTTGTTTCAAATCGCTTTGACCCGCATAATGACGGCGACGATGTTTGGATTGCAAATGCCGAAAAAGTTTTGGAAGGCGTTGATTCCGAAATAATGTTTGGAATGTACGAATGTCCTTATCCTTATAAGCGGCTTCTTTCACCCGAAATTATTGAATGGTGCATAAAGAGCGGCAGATTTAAATTTATTAAAGATACTTGTTGCGATCCCGATTTGTTAAAAGAACGTGCCGAAATGCTTAAAGGAACTGGATTTATGATGTTTAATGCGAACGGTCAAACGTTTCTTCATTCACTGAATTGCGGTGCGGACGGATACAGCGGAATTATGGCGAATTTTCATCCCGAACTTTATTCTTGGGTTTATGAAAATTATAAGATGCAACCGCAAAAAGCTAAAGAACTTTCGGATATTTTAAGTATGATGGCATTTACGGAAAGTCCCGCATATCCGTGTACGGCAAAATATTATCAGAATAAATATGCCGTTCCGATGAGTCTTGAATCAAGAAGTTGCGATTCAAAAAAGCTTACATCATACCAAAAAGCGATTGTTGACCAAATGTATGATATTCGTGAAAAACTAAAAATCGAATATAATATTTAACGAAGTATTAAAATATGCATTTAAGAATGTTTATTCCGCACACGGGTGTGGAAAAATTTTGTTTTAAAACCGTCGCTAATGTCAGCTTTTGTTGCTGATACGGTAAGTTAAGCGACAGAATGGAGATTATATTATTATGAAAAAGCATATGGGATGGAGCTATGCTCCCTATAAACCGTTATTTTTTGATGTCGGCGAAATTTATATTTGCCGAATTGCGCCGCAAAAAAATTCATTTACATTTGATTGGCTCCCTGTTGACGGAGCTTTGAATTACAGTGTTTTTGCGGGAGAAAAAAACAGCGGTAACTTTGAAAAAGTCGGAGTAACGAGCAACACAACATTTACCGTAACGGACGTAAAATGCGATACGGATTATGCGTTTTATGTTGAAGCTGACGGCAAAAAAAGCAGAACAAGGCTTGTGAGATGCGGCGAAATTTTGCCAGAGGCAACCGTCGTTAATTATCTTCACCCCGAAGATGAAGCGTATGCCTTTTCCGGAAAATGTCTTTGCAGTCCTTCCGTTATAAGGCATCCGAATGGGTGTTTACTTGCGTCGATGGATGTATTTAAAGGCGGTTATCCGCAAAATTTAACTTTGATTTTCCGTTCCGACGACGATGGAAAGAGTTGGCATTATGTAAGCGAACTTTTCCCATGCTTTTGGGGAAAAATGTTTATTCATAATGGTGAACTTTATGTTATTGCTTGTTCTACCGAATACGGCGATTTATTAATAGGAAAATCGACCGATTGCGGCAAAACATTTACCGAACCGACGATATTGTTCAGAGGCGGTAACGGCAAGAACGGCGAACCCGGGTGCCATAAAAATCCGCAACCTGTTGTTGAATACGGCGGCAGAATATGGAACACCGTTGAATGGGGTTCGTGGGGAAGAGGCTATCATGCGCCGATGATTATTTCGGCTCCCGTTGATTCCGATTTGTTGAATCTCGAAAGTTGGGAAATTTCGGAACCTGTGAAATATAATCCGAATTGGAACGGCGTCCCCAAAGGACAAAGTAGCGGAAATATTGAAGGGTGCTTAACCGTTGTTGAAAATAAGCTTTACAGCGTTATGCGATATGATATGTCGAAGCTCGATCGTAATTGGGGATTGGTTATTCGCTATAAGGTGAATACCGATGATCCGTCCGCACCGATGGAATTTGACAGAACAATTGAATTTCCCGCAAATAATTCCAAATTTGAAATGATATTTGATGAACAAACGCAAAAATGGTATTCGATTGCTTCAAGAATAACGTGCAGTGCAACAAAAGACGCAAGAAATTTGCTTTCTCTTTTTGTTTCGGACGATTGCGTTAATTGGAGGCTTGCAAAAGATATTATAGATATGAGCGACAAAGATCCGCATAGTATTGGATTTCAATATGTTGATTTCTTTATTGAAAACGGAACAATTTATTATTTGGTAAGAACTTCAATAAACGGCGCGGCAAATTTTCACGACGCTAATTATTCGTTGTTTTTTAAGATGAAAATTTCGGAAATTCGGTTATAATATAATTTATATCTTATTTTCGGCATATATTCTTGCTACATATTTTTCGTTGAATAACGTTATGAAACTGATTAAGACGATTCCTAATATGATATGATGTTTAACATTTATTTGTCAAAGGAGTCGTTTTTTTATAAATATTTCTGCTTTGAACGAATTGATAAATCGGAAAGAGTGTTTTGGAGTTGCATCGTGTTGAAAGTTATGCAATTTGTTTTATATATCTCGAAAAAAGTACTTGCAAAAAAGAAAAATATGTGTTATTATGTATAATGTAATTTATGTTCAGAGGTAAAATATGCCGTATACAGAAAATATACGCCGCCTTTTGAGTTATGTTCGAAGAGCGGTGGACGATTATGAAATGATAAATGAAAACGATAAAATTGCCGTTGGCGTCTCCGGCGGAAAGGATTCGTTGGCGTTGCTTTGCTCCTTGGCGGCTTTGCAAAAATTTTATCCGAAAAAGTTTGAACTGCTTGCAATTTATCTTGATATGGGATTCGACGAAGCGGAATTTACATCTTTTGAAAACGCCGAAGAACAAAGAAGCAAGATACAAAATATTTGCAAAGAATTGCAAGTTCCTCTGTATGTCGGAAAAACGCAAATTGCTCAAATTATTTTTAACGCAAGAAAAGAAAAAAATCCGTGTTCGCTGTGCGCTAGAATGCGCCGAGGCGCACTTCACGAAGCGGCAAAATCGCATGGGTTCGATAAACTTGCTTTGGGGCATCATTTTGACGACGCTGTTGAAACTTTTATGATGAATCTTTTTAACGAGGGGAGAATCGGTTGTTTTTCGCCGGTAACATATTTGGACAGACGGGATATCACGGTTATACGTCCGCTTATCTATGCACCGGAAAAAGATATAACATATTTTGCAAACAAGGCGCAACTTCCGGTAACGCAAAGTCCGTGCCCCGCAGACAAAAATTCCGAGCGAGCAAGAATGAAAGAAATTTTGCGTGATTTCGGAAAAGAATATAAGGGATTGAAATATAGAATTTTCGGTGCTATGCAAAGAGGAAACGTGGACGGTTTTAAAGAGGCGGAATCGATGCCGTTTTCTTCCGACGATGTTTGATTTTTATGTGAGGAACTGTTTTATGGATAATATTTTTGATATTTTTAAAAAGCTTTTGAATGACAAATACCGTCCCGAATTTCATTTTGCTTTTCCTTATGGGCGGGACGGTCAGTGCGGTGATCCCAACGGCGCATTTTTTGCCGACGGAATATATCATCTTATGTACCTTTACCGAAGAGTGAACAACGGTAACAAATGGTATTGGGGGCATATTTGTTCCAAGGATTTGCTTCATTGGCGGCATTGCAAAGACTCGCTTTGCGTTTCCGATGAAGAATTCGCCGCTTCGGGTGACGCAGGATATTTTAGCGGAGGAGCTTTTTTGGACGACGACGGCACTGCGTATCTTTCCTATTGGGTTTTTCCAAAAAGCGGAGAAGGCGGTCATTTGGGAGGAATTGAAATTGCAAAATCTCGTCCACCGTATGAAGATTGGGAAAAAATTCAACCGCTTATGCTTGAAACAAAAGGAAACACGTGGGGAATTTGCGAAACCGAAATAAACGGCGAAAAAGAATATTTGGGGTGCGCCGACTCTTCCAATATATGGAAGAAAGACGGATTTTATTATATACAGCTTGGAAATTTGCCGGTTTTGCAAAAACTTGGCAGTAAATCGGATTCTTTGGAAAAGTATAAAGGCGGTTGGACGGAGCTTTTCAGAAGCCGAGATCTTAAAAATTGGGAATTTGTAAACCGCTTTTACGAAAAGCCTGTCGGTTTGAAGTCTTTCCCCGATGACAGCGAGGACGCTATGTGCCCTTCATTTTTGCCGCTTTATGACAAAGAAGAAAACGGAAAATTCAGCGGCAAATATCTTCAGCTTTTTATTGCTCACAACAGAGGCTGTCAATACTATGTCGGGCATATGGACGGCGAAAGATTTGTTCCCGAATTTCACGAAAGAATGTCGTGGAACGATAAAATGTATTTTGCGCCGGAGGCTTTGACGGACAGCAAAAACCGTCAGATTGTTTGGGCGTGGCTTTTGGAAAAGAATTGGACAAAAAATATGGAGAAATTCGGATATAACGGCGTTCTTTCCTTTCCCAGAAATGTGTGGTTTGAAGACGGAGAATTGCATATGGCACCGATAAAAGAACTTGAAAATTTGGAATACGACAGGCAATTTCCGAATATTTCCGCTTTTTCCGACGGAGATATTATTGACGTGCCAAAATCGAATTGCTTCAGAATTCGAGCGACGTTTGAATTAAGCGATGAAAAATGCGGTTTTGTTATTTCCGAAAATCCGGAAGACGGTTCGAAAATCGAAATATATTATGATCCAAAAACGCAAAAGCTTGTGTTTGACGGCAGAAGTTTGGGAGAATACGATTCAAAAACCAAAGAGGAAGCTCCGCTTTGCCTGAAAAACGGTGAAAAGCTTGAACTTGACATTTTTTTCGATAAATCGGTTACGGAAGTTTATGCAAACAAAAAGCAAGCTGTTTGCAGGCGGGTATTTTTTGATGAACCAGAAAAATCAAATGTTATTCGTCTTTTGGGAAACGGTTTGAAAAAGTTGGAATATT
>CAZJCI010000128.1:0-6856 GCA_964544455.1 uncultured Oscillospiraceae bacterium | reverse complement strand
GCACTCTGAACGATACCGATTGTCATTTCGTTTCCACAGCAAGGACATTTCATACATTCACGCAACTTTTGCTTTGCTATCTTGTACTTTCTACTTGAATGTTTTATATGCACTTAAACAAGCCAACGCCATTACCATAGGGACAACCGCATATCCGGCACTTACTGTACCCCTATTGATCAGAACATAACTACCGCCAACAAAATTCAGAATAACAAAAACAGCCGAAAGTATAAATAAAACCTTTTTCATACAATCATATTTTTTTCAAATTGAAATTTATTTATCTTTTCAAATATTTTAATTAAAGCAAATTATATTTATCTTCGATAACCTTAAAATCCTTTGCATTGCGTGGAAAAACAAGTTCGTCGTCGTTGTTGCGCACCGCAATTCCCACAAAGCCGTCCGCTTGCTCAGTTGCGTAGGCAAGATAATAGCCGCCGTATTCGAATTCGGCTTTGTGCGCCGAGCCGTGATGAACGCAAGAATCTTTTGGGACTTCGTCGCACATTGCGCAATTTCCGCACCCGGCGGCTTCGTCGTCGTATATTGAATAATCACGTTCGTTGCCGATAAACATTACAAGTGCGGCTTTTTCGGTATTTAAATTCATTATATCCATAAAATTTTCCTTTTTCCGTTTGCGGGTGCTCGTTCGGATTAAAAAAGCAATAAATACAGTGGAAACGCCGTTGCCGAGCCCAAAAAGAATCCCAAAATCCACGGTATAAGCGTTTTTCTTTTCCGTTGGGTTTGAATGTGCGGCGTTGTTCGCAATGCGATAATGCGGTTTGCTTCCGCCAAAAAATCGCCGTACTGTCTTTCCGATTCTTTGGGACTAACTATGAAATATGCTTCTTCGAACAAATTGCTTTCCGGATTTTTTATTACTATAACTTTTCTTGAACAGCCTTTAATCAACTTCATTCTCCTTTTGCTTTTGTTGCCTTTTTAATCTATTTTTGGCAAAAAAGCGGAGAATATTCTTTTTTAACCGACTTTAACAGTTAATTTTTTAAAACTGTTTTTCAATTTTTAGGCGGAAAAACACAGTTTCTGACGACAATACCGTCACAGTTTTTTTGCACAAACGAACCGTCCCAAACGTTTAAATCGGAATATACCCTTACGCCGTCAAGAACAACGTTTTGGGCGTTGTCGATATCAACAAGATAATTGGATTTTGAACAGTTCGATTCCGTTTTTACAAGCAAATCCACATTGTTAAAAGTCATACCGTCGATTTTTCCGTTTTCATATGCTTTAACGTTAATGCCGGACTGCGATTCGGCGCGAATATCCGTCATTGAAACGTTTCGGACGCTTCCGCTTTTAACGTCGCAACTTACAAGCAAGCCCGAATTGTGAGCGGAAATTCCGCTGAAAGCCACATCTTCGATAATTGCGCAACCTTTATTTATATATGATGTGCAATATCCCACAACGTTTCCGCACTTATGCGAAACAATATTCGAAACTCTTATGTGGCGTATTTCGCCTATTCCCACGCCTATTCGGAAAACGCAAGCTTGGGCGGTCAGGCAACAGTTGGAAACCGTTATATATTCGCACACTTTGGGAGTTTTAAGACGTTTGGAATCGCATCTTATTGCAATGGCGTCGTCGCCGGTATTGATAATGCAATCGGAAACGGTTACATAGCGGCAACAATCTATGTCGATACCGTCGGTATTGATGTATTCGTAAGGATTTTTGATTACCACGCCTTTTATACGAACATATTCGCAACCGTGCAAATAGCAAGTCCAGCAAGGAGAATTTACAAAAGTTACGTTTTCCACTCGCACGTTTTGACATTCTATGAAGCAAACAAGCTGTCCGGGGCGCATTATTTCTTTGCTTTTGGGCAAAACATAGCCTTCTCGCCAAGCATAGCTCCACCCTTTTCCCGACGGTACGGTTAATTCCGTTCCGAAAAACGCCGAACCGTTTCCGTCTATTGTTCCGCCGCCAGCCAAAGCAACGTTTTTGCACTCGTGCGCAATAATAAAATGTTTTGCTTTCCACTGTTCGGGAGGACAGCCCCAATTTTGTTCATATGCGTCGTCGGCATTATAGTCTTCCATATTTTCGCTTGCCTTGAGAACCGCTCCGTTTTCCAAATAAATTTCGACGTTGTCTTTTAAATATAAAGTTCCGCTTACAAACAGCCCGGCGGGGATATAAACTCTGCCGCCTCCGTTTTCGGCGCATTTGTTTATTGCGTTTTGAATTGCTTTTGTGCACAATTTTTTGCTTTCGGCAACCGCACCGAAATCCGTTATGTCATACATTGCTTGAAATTCCTTTCACAAAGTTTTTTCTAAAAAAACATTATATACATTCAAAAGGTTTTTGTCAAGCTTTTTTGCATAATATAACTTGTGACGGCAAAAAAATTACATAGTTTCATTTTGTGCTCTTGAAATTATTTCGTCTTGCAACGATTTTGAAATTTTTACAAAAAAGTCGCTGTATCCGCCGATTCTTACCAACAAATCCTTGTGCAAATCGGGATTTTTTTGCACATCAAGCAATGTTTCCCTATCCACAATGTTAAATTGCAATTGCGAGCCGTGCGTTTTTAAATAGCCCTTAACAAAAGCGACGATTTTTTCCGCCGACACTCCGCCGTTAATTTTTACGTTGACCGAAGTGCCGCCCAAAAACCTTGAAGGTTCCCACGCCGCAGTTGACATTACCGAACGTGTGGGGCCGAATTTATCGTAGCCCTGAACCGGACAACTTCCGTCGTTTAACGGCATTCCCGCAGTTCTTCCGTCGGGCGACGCACCTGTTTCGTTTCCGTGGAATATGTGGTCTCGATAAGAAAAAGCTCCGGGGATAATTTTTGCGCCTCGCACGGTGGTCATAGGTTCGAACGCTTTAAGCACGGAATCCGCAACTCTTTTTGCCAAAGCGTTGCTTTGGTCGTCGCAGGTACCGAAATGCGGAACTTTGTTTCTTATTTTGGCAAGCAACTCCGAATTGCCTTCGTAATTGTTTGCAATTGCCTTTTTGAATTCTTCGACAGTAAGTGCTTTTTCTTGAAAAACAAGACGTTTTATAACGTTAAGGCTTTCGGTTGTGTTTTGCATTCCCAAAATGTTGGGTTCAAGCTGATTATATTTTGCGCCGCCGCAATCGTTGGATTTACCTTTTTCAAGGCAATCGTGAATAAGCACCGAAATTCGCATTGGGTCGTTGCTGTTTCTTCCTCGTTCGATTTGCCACAGGTTTTCTTTTAAAATCAACTTTTTAAACTGATTTTTCATTTCTTTTTCGAAACATTCGTAAATATCTTCAAAATCAAAACCGTTATCGCACTTTTCAAACGACTGCAAAAAGATTTTCAGCAAATTTATGTATGGGCTTGTGATGGATATTCCGGAACAGCCTATGGGCGTTGTTTCCACGCAAGTGGAAAGCGTAAACATATTTGCCGCTTTTTTATCGAATCCATAATTAAGCATGGAACGGGTGACTTCGTCGCTGTTCCATATTTGCGGCTGACAGCAACCGTCGGCAATAAGGCTTGCCGCATAGTTCAATATTTCGTCGCCTGTTTCTTCGGTTACGCAAAAGCCGACGTTGGGGTCGGGCAAGCGAGTGTGTTCGATTGCTTTTAAAAAATGCCAAGTAAGCTCGTTTTCCACAATATTTCCGTTTTCGTCTCGCCCGCCGAGCATAAGCCCTTCCGCCGCCCAAGAATTCATATTGTTCACGCTTTGCAAAAAGAAGCAATCAATTAGCTCCTGCGCAAAATTTTGGGTTAAAACTCCGCTTTTTATGTCTTGCCGATAATACGGAAGCAACCAGACGTCGGGTTTTCCGAAAGAATATATTCCGTATAAGCTCCACGTGAACATATGCACGCTTTGCAAGGCTTCCCTGAAAGTTCTTGCCGAATTTGCGGGGACTCTGTTCAGCACTTCATAAAGTTCAAGGTATTCTTGTTTTTCCGTTCCGCAGGCGTTTTGCGCAAGTTCTTTTGCTTTTTCCGCATATGCGGCGCACATTTTAAGCAGCCCCTCCAGTTCGATTTTACAGCAATATAAAAATTCATAACGTTCCGTTTGCGCTCCGTTGCCGAAGTCGATTTTTTCGATTTCTTTATCCAAAATTTCTATAATTCCCTTAACGCCAACATCAAGCAACAAACCGTAGTCAAGCGCAAGGTGGTCGGCGCGCCCTCTTTTGAGCGGCATTAAGTGTTGCATTTCCAAACATTTTTCGTATTTTTTGCTTTCTTCTTCGGAAAAATCATCAAAGCACGGTTGACCGACAATAAGTTCGCCCGGAATAATTATCGGTCTTGTGTTTTCAAGCATATATGCTTCCGCCTCCGAACGGCGTATTCTTACCGTATCCGCAGTGCCGGCGCTTTTTTCCCAACCTTCAACATAAAGCATTAACGAACGGTGGCATTTCCAACAAACAATTTTACTATCGTTTGCCATTTTTGAATTTTTTAAATAATATTCTCTTAACCTATTCACTCTTAAACTTTTTTTCACGTTAAGCACAGCATTTCCTCCCAAAAACTTGTTGACAGTAACTTTTTCTTATGATATAATATATTATATACAGATTTTTATTATATTTCTATGAAAAAACGATATGATTATATGAAAATATTAAACTAAAAAACGGAGAACGGCAATGCAACTGCAAAAAAACTTTAATCCGTTTGGCGGCGGCGAAGATATTTCGATAATTTACAACGAAATAAATTTTGCCCGCACAAACACATCTATTGCGATTTACGACAGATATAAAATAAGCATTCTTCTTTCGGACGGATTAAACGCCATAATGGGAAACAAGGTGATTCGCACCGTTCCGAACAGCGTTTTGTTTTTCCGTCCCGACGAAAGGCACTTTGGGCAAATTTCCCGCCCGGGGATACATTCTTATATCGACATTTTCATACCGCAGTCGTTTTTTGACGCTTTCGGTTCGATAAAAAACGCAATTTATTTTTTAACGGATACCTCATTAAACCGAATTAATTGCATAAACTTTGATTCGGAAAACGGAAAAACCGTTGCTTTAATAGCAAAAAGAATTAAGGAAATATTGAAATTGAAACACATAGAAGAATCTCTAACGCCGATTTCGCTGATATTGCAGTTGATTTTGCTTTGCAACGACTGCTATAAAATTCAAAAAAACTCGCTTGGCGGCGCAAACATTCCGAAAGCGGTGAAACAAACAATGCGTTATATTTCCGAAAATTACGAAAAAAAACTTTCCGTTAAAACGCTTGCCGAAGCGGCGCACTGTTCGGTTGCATATCTTTCCCGCATTTTTAAGCAATACACGCAAATGACGGTTTATGAATATTTAACCGCCACACGAATCGCCGCCGCTCAAACAATGTTGAAAAAAGATTATTCCGTTACGGAAGCGTGCTTTTCCTGCGGATTTAACGATTGCTCCAATTTTATTCGTTGCTTTGAAAAAATAACCGGAACAACGCCTTTAAAATATAAAAAATGCGGCAATTTCCCGCAAAAAGAAATTGCCGCAAAATGAAACCGCAAAAAAACTATTTTGCCTTTTTTTGTTGTTCCGCATATAAAATTAAAATCTTTTTTTGGGCGCAAAACTGACATATAAGCGAAAACACGGAATATATTACATATGTTATTTGCGCAGGCTTTTCAAGCGTCATGGAAATATGCAATCCTATATTTATGAATAAATTGAGAATCATAAGCGGCATATATTCAATAAAAGCAAACATGGTAAGTGCCGAAACTATAATTCCCAAAAGAGTGCCGGAAACGTCGAAAACTCTGTATGCCGAACCCGAAACCGAAAGAACCCCGTATAAAGCCGCCCACAGCACTGCAAAACCAAGCGCCGCAAGCACACGTTGCCTGCCGCTCATGGAGCTGAACTCGGTTGCGTTTCCTCGGGGTTTTCGTCCCCACAAAAAATATGTTAAAAACTGCATTGTTGTTGAAAAAAACGCCGCAGACGCCGCCGAAGCATAAAGTTTGAAATGAAAATATACCGCCGCATAAAGCAAAGAATTCAGCCCGCCCAAAAGATAGGCTTTTCGGTTTACCTGCGATTGCAAATACGCTACCGCAAGCGATATATATAGGGGCAATATATTTAAAAATTCCTGTTTGAATATAATTCCGGTAACGGTTATCAAAACGGCAACCGCACCAAGCGTAACAATTAATCTTTTTGAATGAAGCTCTTTCATAAAAATCTCCTTGACTTTAAATAAGCAATATGCTATAATATAAAAATAAAAATACGGTCAAAAGTTTGCCGCGACAAACACTGTATATTATAGTATCAAAAACCGTTTTTTTCAATATTCCAACCGATCATATTTTAACCAAAAATGTCTGTAGGGGAAATGTTTTATGCATTCCGAATTCAACGTCTATATCAATAATTCAATCGAAAAAGTTTTTTTATACGATTTCTTTTCACCGTCAAAAAATACGACAAGCATAATACACCGCCATAAATACGCCGAAATTCACATAATAAAGGGCGGCAGTATAACTTTTAGGGCGGAAAACTCAATAAAAACATTCAATTCCAACCAAGCGTTCGCAATTCCGGCAACAACCTACCACTGTTACCTAAATTCCGAAGCTACAGCTCAAAGTTTTGCTTTTCAAACAACGGCAAACGTTTCAAAATTCTCCACAGTTACGCTTTCGGACGCAATAATGTCGGAACTGTATGAAGCCGCCGCTTTATCAAAACAAAGCAACGCTTGCGGCAAGCTTTCTTCGCTTATTTCATATATCGGCGCGGATTTTTTCACGGAAAACGCTGTCGAATTTCAAGAAATAAAAGACCCCGCCGTTATCATTTA
>CAZJCI010000127.1:0-6870 GCA_964544455.1 uncultured Oscillospiraceae bacterium | reverse complement strand
TCCCGCCTTAAGGTTGTCACCACCGACGCAAACAAACAGGTAAGACGTTTGTCAGGCGGCAACGTCCAAAAAATACTTGTTGGGCGTGAAATCGCCTCCGCACCGACAGTTCTTATGGCGGCTTATCCTGTACGCGGGCTTGATATAAATTCTTCATATGTAATTTATAATCTCCTCAATCAGCAAAAAAAGCAAGGTGCGGCAGTAATATTCGTAGGCGAAGACCTTGATGTTCTTCTTGAATTGTGCGACAGAATCATTGTCCTTTGTCAAGGCAAAATAAGCGCGATTGTTGACGCAAGAAAAGCAACAAAAGAAGAAATAGGTTTGCGAATGACAAAAATTTCGGCAAAAAACACTGCCGATAAACAATAAGGAGGCTCACTATGACAAATAAAAGCAAAAATTCACGTCACGAATTCGGAATACATATTGTCAAACGTGATGCCATTCCGTTGGCAATGTCGATTATCATAAGAGCAGTTGCAATTATTCTTTCCCTCATTGTATGTGCGGCGGTTTTACTTGCCATTACCGGAAACGGCGCACTTCAGCTTGTGGAATCTATGCTGTACGGTAATTTCGGAACCGACAGAAAAATTTGGCTGTTGCTAACCAACCTTTCAATTTTGCAATGTCTTTCGCTTGCCGTCACACCGGCTTTCAGAATGAAGTTTTGGAATCTTGGCGCAGAAGGTCAAGCTCTTATCGGCGCACTTGTTTCGGTAATACTTATGCTAAAACTCGGCGATACGTTTTCACGTCCGATAACCCTTATAATTATTGCCACAGCAGCAATGATTTGCGGAATGATATGGGGGCTTATTCCCGCCGCATTTAAGGCACGTTTCGGCACAAATGAAACTTTGTTTACTCTTATGATGAACTATATAGCAATGCAATTGGTGCTGTTTTGCATTCCTTTTATAGATAAAAGCGGTTCAAATGTAATCCGTTCCATAAGAAGTCCGTGGCAAAATTCAAGATTTTGGTTCCCGGATATTTTCGGTTCCCGCTACGGACTTATAGTAATAATAGCGGCTGTTCTCACGGTTTTAATGTTTATATATTTGAAATACAGCAAACACGGATATGAAATTTCCGTTGTCGGCGAAAGCGAAAACACGGCAAGATATGTAGGTATTAACGTTGGAAAAGTCATTTTGCGAACAATGGCGGTTTCGGGACTTCTTTGCGGACTTACCGGATTTATATTCGCTGTTGGGAAAGACGCTTCCGTAAACACAAATACCATCGGAGGCTTGGGATTTACTGCGGTTATGGTGTCTTGGCTTGCAAAATTCAATCCTATTCTTATGACGGCGGCTTCTTTTTTAATTGTTTTTCTTGAATCCGGCTCAAGGCAGGTTATTGAAGACTGCAAGCTTGGTGATTCCAGCATTTCGGGCATTCTGACCGGTATTGTTTTGTTTTTTATTATCGGATGTGAATTTTTCGCACAATATAAAATACAAATAAATTCAAAAAAGGAGGAAAAATAATATGCTTGATACAATTATCAACAGCGCAATAATTCAGGGCGTTCCGCTTCTTTACGGTTCTACCGGAGAAATTTTGACGGAAAAATCCGGAAACTTGAATCTTGGAATTCCCGGAATTATGTATGTGGGCGGCAGTATGGGTATTCTCGGCGCATACATATATGAAATGAACACTTCCAATCCATCTCCTTTTTGGTGCATATTAATACCGTTAATGTTCACTCTTATCGGTTCCGCTTTATGCGCGTTTATATACAGTTTTTTAACAATAACGTTGCGTGCAAATCAAAACGTTACGGGGCTTACCTTAACAACATTCGGTATAGGCTTCGGTGACTTTTTCGGCGGTTCTTTAACAAAGTTGTTCGGGAACGGCGGCAGTATTTCAGTTAAGGTTACGGCAGACTATTTTAAAACCACGCTTACGTTTGCAAAAAAGCTTGGAGCTTTCGGAACAATATTTTTTAATTACGGTTTTTTGGTATACCTTGCTATAATAATCGCTGTTGTTTGCGCGTTTGTTTTGAATCGTACAAGAGTCGGACTTAATCTTCGCGCCGTTGGCGAAAATCCGGCAACAGCCGACGCCGCCGGAATTAATGTCACAAAATATAAATACGTTGCAACAATAGTCGGCGGTGCGATTTCCGGTCTTGGAGGTTTTTATTTTATCATCGATTATACCGGCGGTTCATGGACAAACGGCGGTTTTGGCGACAGAGGCTGGCTTGCGGTTGCACTCGTTATTTTTGCCGTATGGAAACCTATAATCGGCATATTCGGCTCGTTTATTTTCGGCGGACTCTATATTGCAACGGCATATATACGAGGCGTTTCCGGCAATCCGTCTGCCATGGCAATATTCAATATGCTTCCTTATCTGGTTACGGTTATTGTTCTTATAATTACAAGTATAAGAGATAAAAAAGAGAACCATCCGCCGCAAAGTCTTGGTCTTCCGTATTTCAGAGAAGAACGCTGATTAAAAAACGTTTAAGTATCAGATTATTTCATATGTATTTTACGCCGACGAACATATTCATCGGCGTCTTTCTTTTGTGTTTGCACTTCTTTTTCAAATTGCGTATTTCGATGGTTTTTAACAAAAATTTACAAATATTTCCGTCAAATTGTTTGATATGAAAAATATAACGATGTATACTGATAGCGGTACTATTTTACACATTTTAAAAAGAGGTTTACAATGAAAAGAATTTTAGCTTTTCTTACAGCGTTTGCAATGCTGTTTGCAATACCTGCGGTATTTGCTCAAGAAAATGCCGAAATTAAAATATATGTTGACGGAACACGTATTGATATAGAAAAAGCACCGGTTATCGAAAATTCTCGCACCCTCGCGCCGATTCGCGCCGTTGCCGAAGCCGCAGGAATAAGCGTTTTGTGGAATGGGCAAAAAAACCAAGTTTTGCTATCATACGATTACACAACCGTCACACTGACAATCGGCAGCAATAAAATGGACGTATATAATTCCATTATAGATAAAAGCATTCCAATCGAACTTGAAGCACAGCCTAAAATTATAGATTCATCAACTTATGTAACACTGCGCGCGGCGTTGGAAGCTTTGGGAGCAACGGTGGAATGGGACGGAGAATCGGACAGTATATACGTTACTTCTCCATCGAAAAAGAACCAAAACTCCGCTAAAGACAACACAAAAAACAACACAAATTCCGAATTTGAAGCAACAGCTTCCGATAACGTTCAGTCCGATAATCCTCAAAATTCCGAAACGACCGAAAAAATCACTGCTTCTTTTGAATATACCGGTTTTCGTGCAATGCAAAACGATAGAATAAAAAAAAGTTCTCCGCATGCGCTTTACGGTCGTATAAAAACGAATCTCCCCATTACATATGTACGTTGCCGTATTGTAGGTACGGAAATGGACGCAATGCTACGCTTCAATGCCGACGACAACTTAAAAAACTATAATGTAAATACGTATTTCGATAAGTTAATGTGCTTTTCCGACGCCGCAATAGGAGAAAATACATTTGAGGTGTATGCTGCAGTAAACAATGAAGAACCTCAGCTTATTTTCAGCTATACATATACGGTTTTCGAAGAAAAGGAAATCACAGCTGAAAATCCCGGTGAAACCTCCGAAGTTACAGCCCCAAACAACTCTATTGAAAACAACGAAAATAATACGGACGAAGCCGCAATAAGTTTTTACGGCTTTTATAAAATGGCGGATGATAAAATTGTTTTGGGCGCACCGCACGGCTTATACGGAAACGTTGTTTCAAACAGACCTATAATAGGCGTTCGTTGCAGAATTTCGGATACAGATATGGACTACTCAGTTGAAATTTCTCCGGACGACAGCATTAATAATTACAACGTATTTTCATATTTTGATAGATTGATATGTTTTTCCGATGCCGGTTTGGGTAATCACACATTTGAAATATATGCAACCTGCGTTGGAAATGACGAAAAACTGCTTTTCGATTATTCATATACAGTCACGGACGGTTCGGAAAACAGCTTTATTTCCGAGAATACGGATAACATAATCGATACCGACGCCAAAAGCGACGTTGTTCTTCCGTTGGAAGGAGAGATTAAGGTAACATCTCCTTACGGTTTTCGCGCATACAACAAATGGGAATTTCATAAGGGTGTGGATATAGTTTCGGATTCAACAAATATACTTGCCGTTGCGGACGGAACCGTTGTCGATTGTGCAACAGGGCGAAACAGCGGCGTAGGTAATTATGTCGCAATCCAACACGACGGAGGCTGGGTTTCGCTGTATTATCACCTTAACTCATATGACGTGGAAATAGGCGATACCGTTTTAAAAGGTGAAAAAATTGCCGTTATGGGAAACACGGGAGGCAACTACGGTATTCATTTGCATTTTATGACTTGCGACAAATGGTACGGCTCCCTTTGGGCAACGCAAAACAGTCATCACACCGCACCTCACGAGTATGTTCCGCAACTTTTAACCGACGTTCTTTATTATAATCCTAATTTTGAAAAAGACAACACCGACAAAATGATTCTTTGCACCTTTGCATTTCCCACCGTCATAACGCAAGGAAGCCCAATTTCCATAAGCTCTTCCGGCGCGTTTGTTGCTTCCGAAAATCCTCTTGCCGATATTACTCTTACGGTAACGGACAGCAACGGTAACATAGTATTGCAAGAAATCACGGAAAATCCCGCATATTATATAAGCGATGATTATATATATACAAACATAAGCGCAAAATTCGATATGCAATGCGAATTTGACATTCTTCCGATAGGAGAATATACCGTTGCAGTTACCGCAAAATCAATTACGGAGCGAGAACGAATTGTATATGAAAAAAATTTCGAAGTAATCCCAAATATCACCGAGCAAAATCTTGATTAAATTTAATAATGAAAAGGAGAACGTTATGCTGTTAATGCAAAATTTATCAAACTCACTAAATGCCGTTATCGGAATTGTCGCAATTGTAGCGGCAATATTCGTACTTATTTTGTTTTTTGCGGGCTATCTTAAAGCACCGCCGGATACTGCATACATTATCACCGGATTACGCAAAAGACGAATTCTCATAGGCAAAGCCGGTTGGCGAATTCCGTTTTTCGAAAGAGTGGATAAAATTTCATTACGAGTTATGCAAGTCGATGTAAAAACCACCGAAGCGGTTCCCACAAACGAATTTATAAACGTTATGGTTGACGGTGTGGCAAACATAAAAATTTCTTCCGACCCAGAATGTTTAAGACGCGCCGCCGAATCGCTTTTGGGAATGCGACAAAACGAACTAATTCATTTGGTAACGCAAGTACTTGAAGGAAATATGCGTGAAATAGTCGGTTCGGTAGGTCTGAAAGAAATGGTTCAGGACAGACAAGGCGTTGCAAAAAAAATTACCGAAAACGTTGTTCCGGATATGGAAAAATTGGGTATTGAAGTGGTTAACTTTAATATTCAAAACTTTAAGGACGGCGCCGGCACAATAGAAAATATGGGTATAGATAACATAGAGCAAATTCGCAAAAATGCGCAAATAGCAAAAGCAAACGCTCAAAGAGATATTGCCATAGCAACCGCAAACGCTCAACAGGAAGCCAATGCTGTTAAGGTTGAAGCGGACAGAAAAATTGCCGAACAAAATACTGAACTTGAAATTCAAAAAGCCGCCTTAAAGGCTCAAGCAGACGCAAAGAACGCTGAAGCCGACGCCGCATACTCCATTCAGCAAGAAAATCAGCGCAAAACGTTGGAAGTCACAAAAGCGGAAGCGGATATTGCACGTCTTCAAAAGGAAACCGAACTTGCGGAAAACGAAATTGCAATAAAAGAAAAGAAGCTTGACGCCGAAATCAGAAAACAGGCCGACGCAATGAAATATAAAGCCGAAAAAGAAGCTGAAGCGGAACTTATTCAACGTCAAAAAGAAGCAGACGCAAAAGCTTATGAAGCAGTTCGCGAAGCGGAGGCAAAAAAAGCCGAAGCGGAAGCACTAAAATACGCAATGTTGCAAGAAGCCGAAGGTATCCGTGCAAAAGGTCTTGCCGAAGCCGAAGCCATTGAGAAAAAAGCCGAAGCTCAAAAGAAAATGGGAGAGGCTTCCGTACTTGAAATGTATCTTAACACTCTTCCGGAAGTTGTTAAAAATGCCGCCGCACCGCTTTCGCAAACGGATAAAATTGTCATGTACGGTGACGGTAACTCTGCAAAACTCATAAAAGACGTAATGAACAGCACCGGACAGGTTATCGACGGAATAAAAGAATCCACCGGTATCGACGTTTCGGCAATACTTAACAATTTTGTCGGCAATAAAACGTCTGCAACAGATTCTGCGGAAAATTAAATAATTAATCTAAATAAATAAAGCGGGTAACGTAAATAATTCGTTATCCGCTTTGTTTTATTTATTCTCCGCAATATTCAATAAATTCATATTTCGGAATATTTTGCGTAAAATAAACTTTCGCTTCATTGTCGCGTAAAATATTCTTTATGTTGTCATATATATTTTCATCAACAAAAACATCATGAGTCGGTACTTTTCCGAATCTGCACAACTTGTTTCCAACGCCTTGAATATAAGTATTACCCTGCATTTTCGGAATATATTCTTCACTTTGCGTTTCACATATAACAAGGAAAGTCAAACTTCTGTCAAAAACATTGTTTTTAACAATAAAATTCTTAAATGGGTTTGAAACGCCGCCGCTTCTTATATTACCGTCGCCGCCCGTATTCGGTCTTGTCGCTCCGAATCCAAAGCCCGCTCGCCTTAACAAATTTCCCTCAATAAGGATATTCTCTCCCGTTCTGACATATCCCTCGTATTCGCTGTGAAAATATTCAATATTATATACG
>CAZJCI010000126.1:0-6927 GCA_964544455.1 uncultured Oscillospiraceae bacterium | reverse complement strand
CCCGCTTCGGCAACCCCACGCCCCGAATTGCCGAAACTCCAAGCGGTATGCTTAACGCCGTGGGACTTCAAAACCCCGGTGTGGAAAAGGTAATTTCGGAAGAACTTGTAAAAATGAAAAAGGTTTTTTGCAAACCCGTAATGGCAAACGTAAGCGGCTTTTCGCTTGAAGAATACGCCTATACGGTGGAAAAACTCGATTCCGAACCGCAAATAGGCTGGTTCGAAGTAAACATAAGTTGCCCCAACGTCCACGGCGGCGGAATTGCTTTCGGAACGGACCCGCAAGCGGCGGCAAGCGTAACTCAAGCGGTGCGCAAAGTAACAAAAAAACCGCTCTTAATAAAGCTTTCCCCCAACGTAACGGATATTGCCGAAATAGCAAAAGCCTGCGAAGCGGCAGGTGCGGACGGAATAAGTATGATAAACACGCTTTTGGGAATGCGCATAGACCTAAAAAAGAAAAAGCCCGTAATTGCAAACAAAACGGGCGGATTTTCGGGTGCGGCAATTTTGCCGGTTGCGCTTCGCATGGTCTATCAGGTTTACGAAGCCGTAAAAATACCAATAGTGGGTATAGGCGGAATTTCAAACGCACAAGACGTTTTGGAAATGATGCTTGCCGGAGCAACCGCCGTGCAAGTGGGTGCGGCAAACCTCATAAACCCCTTTGCCTGCAAGGAAATAATAGAAAATTTACCGCAAGAAATGGAAAAATACGGAATAAAAAATCTTAACGAAATAATAGGAGGAGCTCACTGATGGGAAAAGACGTAATTATCGCCTGCGATTTTGCGGGCAAACAGCAAGTGTTGGATTTTTTGGAAAAGTTTGGCGAAAGAAAGCTGTTTTTAAAAATAGGAATGGAACTTTTTTATGCCGAAGGTCCGGAAATAGTAAGAGAAATTAAAAAAAGAGGGCATAAAATATTTTTGGATTTAAAGCTTCACGACATTCCCAACACTGTTAAAAAAGCAATGGCGGTGCTTTCGCACTTGGACGTGGACATAACCAATCTTCATGCGGGCGGCACAAAAGCAATGATGGAAGCCGCGCTTGAAGGACTCACCCGCGAGGACGGAACCCGACCGCTTCTCATTGCCGTAACCCAACTTACAAGTACAAATCAGGAAAGAATGGAAAACGACCTTTTAATAAAAGAACCCATCGATAAGGTTGTTATGCACTATGCAAAAAATGCGGCGGAAGCCGGGCTGGACGGCGTTGTTTGCTCTCCGTTGGAAGCGGGCAAAGTTCACGAACTGTGCGGCAAAACCTTCCTCACAATAACCCCCGGAGTTCGCTTTGCCGACGGCGAAAAAGGCGACCAAGCAAGAGTTATGACTCCCGCCCAAGCAAAAGAAATAGGTTCGGACTATATTGTTGTGGGCAGACCTATAACTGCGGCTGAAAACCCCGTTGCCGCATACGAAAGATGCGTAAAAGAATTTGTGGACTGAAATAAAGGAGAATAAAAATGGAAAACTATAAAAGAGAATTTATAACGTTTTTGGAAAACGCAGGCGTGCTTAAATTCGGCGATTTCACCGCAAAAAGCGGAAGAAAAATCCCCTATTTCATAAATGCGGGTATGATAAAAACCGGTAACGACATTGCAACCCTCGGCGAATTCTATGCAAAAGCCTATTTCGAAAAGCTCGGCGCAAAAAAAGCCGTTCTTTACGGTCCCGCCTATAAGGGAATACCCCTTTCCGTTTCCGCCGCAGTTGCTCTTTCAAAAAAAGACCTTAACGTTCCGTTCTTTTTCAACCGCAAGGAAGTAAAAGACCACGGAGAAGGCGGCGTTTTTGTGGGCTATGTTCCCCAAAAGGGCGAAGAAGTTGTTATCATTGAAGACGTAATCACCGCAGGCACCGCAATACGTGAAAGCATGGAAATACTTTCAAGCCTTGAAGACGTAAAAGTTGCCGCAACTTTCATTATGGTTGACCGCAAGGAAAAAGGCAGAGGCGAAAAGGGCGCAATGCAGGAAATAGAAGAAGAATTCGGATTCCCCGTATATTCCATAGTCGATGTATACGATATAATCGAATATCTTGAAGAAAATCCCCAAAACGCCGAAAACGTAACAAGAATTAAAAACTATCTTGCAATAAACGGCGCAAAAGCATAATTTTTCGGCTAATGTTGTATAAAAATGAGCCGGAAACAAAATATAACGTCGATGTGATTGTTATTGGCGGCGGGCAACACACGGGAAATAAAAATAAAGTCGCTTCGCCAAACCTTGGCAAAAAACGGAGCGTACCCGGAATAAACAAAAAACGGCGAAAGGAAATGTTATGAAAAGTTTAACAGATATAAAAGAACTTTCGATAAGCGAAATAGAAGAACTTATTCGCACTGCGGAAGATATAATAGCAAATCCAAAAAAATACAGCGAAGTGTGCCGTGGAAAAAAGCTTGCCACACTGTTTTTCGAACCCTCCACAAGAACTCGCTTAAGTTTCGAAGCCGCAATGTATGAACTTGGCGGCAACGTGCTGGGCTTTTCCGAAGCGCAGTCAAGTTCGGCTTCAAAGGGCGAAAGCGTTGCCGATACGGCTCGGGTTGTAAGTTGCTATGCGGACATAATCGCAATGCGCCACCCGAAAGAGGGCGCGCCGCTTGTGGCGTCGCAAAATGCGTCCGTCCCGGTAATAAACGCCGGCGACGGCGGTCACAACCACCCCACGCAAACCCTTACCGACCTTCTTACAATTCACCGTGAAAAAGGTTCTTTCGAAAACCTGACAATAGGATTTTGCGGCGATTTAAAGTTCGGAAGAACGGTTCATTCGCTTATTTCCGCAATGTCAAGATATAAGGGAGTAAAGTTCGTTTTAATTTCGCCCGACGAACTTAAAGTGCCGGAATACGTCATAAACGAAGTTCTTTTGCCCAATAACATAGCATATACCGAAGTTCAAGATATGGACAGCGTTATGGGCAGTTTGGATATTCTTTATATGACCAGAGTGCAAAGAGAACGGTTCTTTAACGAAGCGGATTACGTCCGATTGAAAGATACGTATATTCTTAACGAAGAAAAGCTTAAAAACGCCAAAAAAGACCTTTGCATAATGCACCCGTTGCCCCGAGTAAACGAAATTTCCGTTTCCGTGGACAATGATTCCCGAGCCTGCTATTTCAAACAGGTGCTTAACGGCAAATATATAAGAATGGCTCTCATAATGAAGCTTTTGGGACTTTCGGCGGAATAAGGCAAGGAGGCAAACAATGAACATAGGACAGCTGACGGAAGGCATTGTGCTCGACCACATAACGGCGGGCAAAGGAATGGAAATTTATAAGGTACTCGGGCTCGATGAACTTTCGTGTTCCGTTGCAATGATAAAAAATGCCGACAGCAAAAAAATGGGCAAAAAAGATATAATAAAAATCGGCAAAGTAATAAACTTGGATTTCGATATTTTGGGCTATATCGACCCCGGAATAACCGTAAGCGAAATAAAAAACGGAAAACCCGTAAAGCTTGAAAAACTGCGCCTGCCCGAACGTATTTCGGGAGTGATAAAATGCAAAAACCCACGTTGCATAACAAGCGTGGAACAGGAGTTGCGGCACGAATTCTATCTTGCGGACGCCGAAAAAAAGATTTACAGATGCCTTTATTGCGAAAGCAAAGCGGAAAATATATAATTTGGGCAATATTTCCGCACGTGCACACTGCGGCAACAGCTAAACACAACGGCTTGCGGCTTACAAACGCTTGCAACAAAAAAACATATTAATAATTTCCCCCTTGGCGTTGCTTGAAAAGTTCAAGTTATTATCCGCCAAGGGGTTTTTATTTTTTTCGTTATCTTAATTGCTCAATTACGAATTTATACACGATGATACGATAAAACGATAACGCTCGTTTTTAATCGCTTAACTCGCAAAGTATTTTTTGCGACGTTTGAAAAAGGTTTTCGCTGTTCACATATTCCAATATCAGCGGAATTTCCGTTTTGCTTTTGCGAACATATTCAAAAAAAGCCGAAAAATCTTCGTCGCCGTCGCCGAACCGCTCATAAAATTTTCCGCCGAATTTTCTGTCCTTAATGTGAAACAACGCCGATTCCGCCCGGCTTTCTTCAAAATCGCCGCTTGTGGGAACGCAGGTGAATTTAAGCATATCGCTCCTGCCAATCTCCGTTGAAACAGTTTTTTTCAACGCCGAAAAATCCGAATAATTCCGCAAAGCGTCGTCCTCTCCGCATTCAACGGAAATAACAAGTCCTCGCTTTTCCGCCTCAATGCAGGCATAAACAAAAGCTTGATTCATTCGCCAAACAAATTCGTCGCCGCAAAATTTTAAAACGGCTTTGTTAATCACATTTCCGCCGTGTGCGGCAAGAACTTTAATCCCGCATTCGCAGGCAATGTCGCAATATTCCGTAAAAACGTCCAAGGTTTCGTTAAGCGTTGCTTCGCTTTCTTCCCAAAAGCTTGCATATATTCCCAGCGATACAATTTTTATTCCGAACGAATCATAAATTTCCGCCGCTCGGCGCACGTCGGCAGGCTTCGGAAGTTCGATTTTTCCGCAAAAATTATATTTCCAACCGTCCAAGTCGCTCTGACAAAAGCAAAGCTCGGCGGCGTGCAACCCGCTTTTGCAAAAAAGCTCCGCAACTTCCGTTGTTGTTTTTCCGCCAAAGCATTTTGTCGTTGCGCCCAAAAGCATTTTATTCTCCCATTCCCGAAAGAGCCGCACCAATAACCGTGCCGTATTGCGAATTGTTCGGAACGATAATGTTTACGTCGAACATTTCCGAAAGGTTTTTAAAAATAGAATCGGCATAAGGAATTGTGGTAAGGTTACCGGTCAAAACAATGTCACGCAAAGAAAATCTTCTTGCGGCAAAAACCGCAAGCACGCCAACCGATTCAAACACAAGGTTAATAACGCCCAAAGCCACGTCGGCTCGGTGAGCCACATCGGAAAGTTTGCCGAAGTTTGCGGCGGTCATAAATTCCGGAAGTCCCGGATGCATATCGCCGTTGGTAATGTCCTTAATTCTCAGGTCAACGTTGTTAAGGTCGCCGCCGGCGGCAAGTTCCACAATGTTTTCCACATTGGAAACGCCCAGCATTTTTTTGGAAAGCCCCACAAGCGTACCGCCGCCAACGCCCGTGCCGCCCAAATATTCAATAATTCCGCCCTTAACCGCGTGAACCATTGCCGTGCCCGTGCCCAAACTTCCTATAATCGCTTCCGAAAGTCCGGAAAGATAAAGCCCCCCCAAACCCACGCAATCGAATTCCGTTTTGTGAATTGCGGGAATACCGTATAAATCGCCGTTAATAAACGAAGAACCCACGCCCGTCATCATAACTTTTTCCACGTCCGAAAGCTTAATTTTGTTTTCGGACGTAAATTTTCCAAAAGCTCCGTATGCGGAAGCAATCGGGTCGCCCGCCTTAACAAACGTTGGATTAATCATTTTTTCGTCTTCAAAGCCCACAATTTTTGTGGTACTGCCGCCAACGTCAATTCCTATAATAATTTTCGACATTAAAAACGTTCCTTTCGAATTTTAATTTTTGCGGTTTTGCTTAACTGCGTTCACAATGGTAACAATTCCCGCCGAAAGCGCAAGATTAACGCAAAGTTCCACAACAAAGTTAATTCCGCAAAGACCGATAATAACATAATAAATGAAAGAAGAACTGCCGCTTGCCCAACCGTAAATAGTATCCTTAAAGAAAAGCAACATTCCCAAAACAAAACAGCCCGTGTTTACAATCGGCGCAACAATTCCGCTGAAAATTACCGATAAAAGTTGATTTTCCAAGCGTTTATAAGAAAGTTTATAAACAAGTCCCGCCGCCGCGCCCGCAAGCGCGCCTTTTCCAATGCACAAAACCGCCGTTGCAACGGGAGTGAGATTCATCGAAAAAGCGTTAATATTAACGGAAACGGAATTAAGAGTCATCAAATAAGCGGCTGTTGGGTCGGTAAGCAAAACCACAAGTCCGAACACAGCGCCCAAAAATGCGCCCGCCGTAACGCCGTACATAATCGCTCCCACCAAAATGGGAACAAGCGTAAGCGTAACGGCAACGTTAAGCCCCGGAATGGTGAGAACCGAACAAAAACATTGCAACACAATAATAATCGCCGAAAGTATTGCCAAACCCACCAGCTTTTTAATTTTTTTTGTTGTTTCAAAAGTTTTGTTCATAATATTAACTCTCCTTAAAGTTTTTATAATTTCTTTTGTTTTAACAATTTATTTGCAAATTTCCGTAATCAGCCTATAAACCGCAAGTTCTCTTTCATAATCAAACTCGTTTTTCTTTTCGCCGGCAACGATTTTTGCAAAATCAATCATCATATCGTCGTATCTGCCGAAAATCTGAAAATCAATAATTTCGGCTCTGTTTTCAAAGTCCGAAGAATGTCCCGTTTTTGTAATCGACATAAAAATTTTGTTGGGGCAAACGGTTCCCGCTTTTTCCGTCGGGCATTCAATCGGCTTAATTTCGATTGTACCCTTTGTGCCGGAAACAACAAGCTGACGCCGAGCGTCGCCGCTGACTTCGCACGCAACGGTTTTAATCATAGAATATCCGTGCTCATATTTTAACAGCGCAAGCCCAAAATCCTTTGCGTTGGGGTTTTCAAGCCCCGAAGCCGTGTTAAAAGGCAAAACTTCCAATGGTTCTCCCATAAAAGAATAAACCACGTCAGCCAAATGACAGCCCAAATAAAACATCATTCCGCCCGGCTGTTTTTCCAGCATTTGCAACATATCCCCATGATAGCACTGACTCATTTGCGCCTCAACCGAAATAAGCTTGCCAAGTTCGCCGGATTTTGCAATTTCCAATGCGCGCAAAATTGCGGGATTATATCGGAACATATATCCGTTCTGAAAAACTTTTCCGCTTTAATTTAAGTGTAGTTCTAGGCATC
>CAZJCI010000125.1:0-6973 GCA_964544455.1 uncultured Oscillospiraceae bacterium | reverse complement strand
CTTGCAACAATATTAAGCGAGCAGAAGCATATTGCAAATCCCAAGGAATCGAATTTATAGAAGAAACAAAAAAAATCGACGCAAAAGGCAACTATAAAGCAGTATATGTTAACGGGGATATAGCCGGTTTTTCGGTTCATCTTGTTCAAAAATAATTTTTGTCAAAAGTTGTCCGACAGATCGACGGTCTGTCGGACATTTTGATAGGGAGAAACAAATATGACAAAACACTTTGAAACGCTTTTGCGCGCATACAGCGTTCTGGAAAGCGTAACCCCACTTAAATACGATTGCGGAAAGCTGTGCGGTTCGCTTTGCTGTCACAACAACGCCGAAGACAGCGAAAATCTCGGAATGTGGTTGTTACCTTACGAACGAGAACTTTTGGAAACTTTATGCGCCTGCGACAGCAAAACACAATATACTTTCACAACAGCCGAAGACGGAACTCAAACCGTTTCATGTACCGGGAAATGCCGTAGACAATACCGTCCTTTTGCGTGTCGAATTTATCCGTTTTACGCTCAAATCGACGTTGCCGAAAACAAAATCAAAGTTTTAAGGGATCCTCGAGCGGCACTTTCGTGTCCGATTGCAAAAATCAATTCGCATATTCGTCCCACCGTGGAATTTACCGCTTGCGTAAAAAAAGCCGTTCGCGAATTAATGAAAGACGATGAAATTGCAAACGATATTATTTCCGTAAGCGATTTCCTTTCGGAAATACAAGAAATGCAAAATAAAATATTCGGATAAGCCGTAATAAGTATTTTTTCTTTAAAATAATCAATTTAATTGCAAATTTCTATTGCAAAAAATAAAAATATGTTATATAATTAAATTGTAAAATCAAGATTTATCTACTTAAAGCGTTATTATTTGCGCAGAAAGGATCTCAAATGACAAGACGTACCGCACGCGAAATCACACTGTGTTTGCTTTTTAACTTCAGCTTTAATACCGAAGAAAAACCCGATGAACTTTTGGAACTTTATATTAACTATTTTCCCGACGCGGAAAACGGTATAATTCCGGAGGAAATTCGAAACGATAATTATATTTCGAAAACTTATTTCGGCGTAACTCAAAAACTTCCCGAATTGGATGCGCTTATCGAAAAAGCGGCAACAAATTGGAAGCCCGAAAGAATTTCCAGAGTTTCTCGTTCGATTTTGCGACTTGCCGCATACGAGCTCCTTTATATCGACGATATTCCGAAAAAAGTTTCCGTAAACGAAGCAATAGAACTTGCAAAACGCTTTGACGACGATAACGGATACAGTTTTGTAAACGGAATACTGGGTAACATAATTTCCGGTATCGCAACAAAATAACCGTTATGAATAATCTATTTTTAGGCGTCGACACAAGTAACTATACAACAAGTTTGTGTATTTCCGACGGAAAAGAAATAATATCGGAATGCCGCCGTTTGCTTCCCGTAAAAAAAGGTCAGCAAGGGCTCAGGCAAAGCGACGCTCTTTTTCATCACACAAAAGCTTTACCGGAACTTTGCGATTTGCTTTTTAAAAATTTGAATATTGATAGGCGCAACATTGCGGCGGTCGGCGTTTCGTCGCGCCCGAGAGATGTCGAAGGTTCATATATGCCGTGTTTTCTTGCCGGTATTTCGTTTGCATCCGCTTTTTCCTCGGCGGCGAATATACCGATGTTTAATTTTTCGCATCAATGCGGTCATATTGCGGCCGCCGCATTTTCGGGGAAATGCGAAAATATTTTAAATGACGAATTCATTTCTTTTCACGTTTCCGGGGGCACAACGGAAGTTTTATCCGTATCGCCGATAAAAAACGGCTTGAAGTGCACAATTGTCGGCGGTACAAACGACCTTAACGCCGGACAGGCAATCGACAGATGCGGCGTTGCGTTGGAAATGGATTTTCCGTGCGGTAAAGCAATGGACGAACTCTCCCAAAAAAGTTCAAAAAGCTTTTTGCTCAAACCGTCGGTAAAAGGCGGATATTGCAACCTTTCGGGGCTTGAAAATATGTGCCGCAAAATGATTGACAGCGGCGAAAGCAACGCGGATATTTGCCGTTTTACTTTTTCCTATATTGCGCAAACTCTTTTGGAGATTTCCCAAAATATTCGCCGCAATTTTCCCAAACTTCCCATTCTTTATGCCGGAGGCGTTATGTCCAACACATTAATACGAAACAGTCTTTCAAAAATCGACAACACATATTTTGCAAACCGCGAATACTCTTGCGATAACGCATTCGGTATTTCCGTTCTTGCTTCATACAAATATAAATCAGAATGTAACGAGGAACTAATATGACTTCACCGATTACGCTTACAGTATCGCAACTTAACGAATATATCGGTGCGCTGATAGACTCTTCCGAACTGCTTTACAATATTTATATAAAAGGCGAAATATCCAATTTTACCAATCACTATAAAAGCGGTCACTTTTATTTTACTTTAAAGGACAAAACGGGAAGTCTTAAAGCCGTTATGTTTCGGAGTTATGCTTCGCAAGTACCGTTTGAACCTGAAAACGGAATGAAAGTAACCGCCCACGGAAAAATTGCCGTTTTCGAACGAGACGGCATATATCAACTTTATTGCGATGAACTTGTTCCCGACGGCATCGGTGCTCTTTATTTGGCTTACGAGCAACTGAAAGCAAAACTTTCCGACGAAGGACTTTTTGATGAAAGTCTTAAAAAAAGCATTCCGCGCTATCCGCAAAAAATCGGCATAATAACTTCCGAAACCGGTGCGGCTATTGCCGATATTAAAAATATTATTTCCCGACGTTATCCGATTTGCCAAACGGAACTTTATCCCGCACTTGTTCAGGGTAACGGCGCACCGCTTTCACTCATCAACGGCATACGGTATTTCGACGGCAAAGTCGACACCATTATAATCGGGCGCGGAGGCGGTTCCATTGAAGATTTATGGGCTTTTAACGACGAAAAACTTGCAAGAACGATTTTTTCCTGCCAAACGCCTATTATTTCGGCAGTCGGTCATGAAATAGATTTCACAATATGCGATTTTGTTTCCGATTTACGTGCCCCCACCCCATCTGCCGCCGCAGAACTTGCCGTTCCTGATATAAACGATTTAAAGAACGTCATTTCGAGTTACGAAAAGCGGCTTACAAATCGCCTTTGCGGCATTACAGCAAATAACCGAGAAAAAATTAAAGCTTTTGCCGAAAATTCGTTTTTTAAGTTTCCAAACGTTTATATAGACAAAAAACGTGCGGAAACGGAAAAGTACGAAAATCAATTAAAAACAGCTTTAGAAAAAATTATAAGCGAAAACGGCGGCAAATTATCAAATATCGAAGCCAAACTTTCGGCTTTAAATCCTTTGGCAATTCTTTCAAGAGGCTACGGTGCCGTTTTAAACTCGGAACGCAAAATCATAAGTTCGGTAAATCAAGCAAACCCGGGAGATACAATTCACATAAAGCTTGGCGACGGCACAATAACGGCTACGGTAAACAATGTTTCGCATAAAAATAACGGCTAAAAAGAAAGGAACCGAACAATGTCGGCAAAAACAGAAAAAATAACATTTGAAAAGGCACTTGAACGACTTGAAGAAATAACATCCGAACTTGAAAGCGGCGAAGCAACGCTTGATAAATCGTTGGATTTATATAATGAAGGCATAAAACTGATAAAAACCGCAAATCAAATGCTTGATTCTGCGGAAAAAAAAGTCGCCGTTCACGAAAAAAACAACACGGTAACGGAGTAAAAAATGACCGAAAAACTAAAAAACGAAATCAATTCCATAGCACGCATTACGGAATTGCGTTTAAACGAAATATGTAACGATTACGAAAAAAGCCCGTATTTTTTAAAAGAAATGTCGAAAATCACAGAATCCGTCAGATATTCTTTAATGGCAGGCGGAAAAAGAATACGTCCTTTTTTGGTTTTTCAGTTTTCACGCATTTGCAACGGCAACGAACAAAATGCGCTGACGCTTGCCGCAACAATCGAAATGGTGCATACTTATTCGCTTATACACGACGATTTGCCGTGCATGGATAACGACGATTACAGAAGAGGAAAACCCACAAACCATAAAGTATTCGGCGAAGCCACGGCAGTACTTGCGGGCGACGCACTCTTAACGCAAGCTTTCGCACTGATTGCCCAAAGCGAACTTTCCGATAAAGCCAAAGTTCAAGCAATAAAAGTACTTTCCGAAAAAGCCGGAATATTGGGAATGATAGGCGGTCAGGAAATAGATATTCAAAGCGAAGGAAAAAACATAAAAGCCCAAACCCTTTATGCTCTTCAAAGCAAAAAAACCGGAATGCTAATAGAAGCCGCCTGTTTGCTTGGTTGTATTGCCGCCGATTGCAACGAAGAAATATGTTCCGCCGCTTCAACTTTTGCACGCTCTTTCGGGCTTGCCTTTCAAATAACCGACGATATTCTTGATGTTGAAGGCACAAACGAAGAACTCGGAAAAAATATCGGAAGCGATAAAAAAGACAATAAATATACATTTGTAAATTATCTCGGCTTAAACGGCGCAAAACTTGAAGCAAAAAAACACATCGAACTTGCAAAAGCAACCATTAACAATGCGTTCGATAAAAAAGCTTCGGAACCGTTGCTGGAAATTTGCGATTATATTTTAATAAGACGAAATTAATAACGGAGGAAATTATGAACGACACACCGCATCTCGAACACTATGAATGGGTACATATGTGGCACGACAACACCAATCTTTCACCCCAAGAAGAAGCTGAATCGAAGCGCATTTTGTTTATAGGCGATTCAATAACTCACGGTTCTTTTCCAAAATGTAAGAATTATCTTCTAAACGACTACAAAAAATGCCCTCTGAATCTTGATTATATGACAACTTCAAAGGGCATCGACAATCCCGACATTCTTTGGGAAATCGATTATATGTTTTCGCATTGTAAATACGATTATATACACTTCAATAACGGTTTGCACGGAATGGGAATTCCCACGGAGCTTTACGAAAAATATTACGATGAAGTTATTTGTCATATTTTGCAAAAATATCCACCCGAAAAATTGGGACTTATGACAGTTACGCCGCTTTCAAAAAATAACGACGTCACCGTACCGATGAACGAAAAGGTTGACGCAAGAAACCAAGCAGTTTTAAGAATAGCGGCAAAACATAATTTAAAAGTTGACGACCTATACAGCGTTGTTATCGGTAAAAGCGAAATACGTACTGCGGACGGCTATCACTATCTTGACGAGGGCTATGTGCTTTTGGGGCGTGCAATGGCAGACTTTATTTTGGAAAACTTGAAATAATAATTAATCCCGATCGCCTTTTGATGATCGGGATAATTTTTACTTTGTTACGTTGTTTGATCCGTTGGCAATATCCGATTGTATTATTGTTCCGTCTGACGAATCGCTTCCCGAAATAACCGTTCCGCTGTCGTCGGCACGATAAACGTTGTTTTCGCTTTCCGCACCGTCGATAATATCGTCAGCGGCGTTTTTAATACCGTTCGCCGCATCGTCCGCAGTATCTCGTATATCTTCGCCCAAAGAATTGCTTTCGCCCGATATATCTCCGGAGTTATCATTATTGTTATTTTCTTTTTGGGTACAGCCGCACGAAGCAAGCGTCAGCATAAAAATTGCCGCAACAACGCAAAATATATATTTTTTCATATTCCTATCCTTTCCGCGTATTTTCAAATTATTACGCATACATATTATTACTTGTTATGTTTTTTTAATACCGTCCCAACGCTGGAAATATTTGATAATTTTTCATAATAAGTTTATCTTTCCGATTTTTGCACATACTTGTTTAAGAATAATGTTGTTAATCAACGAAAGGATATGAAAATGAAAAAAACAAACTTATCAAGAATATTCGTTATAATTTTTTCCGCATTTAGTATGCTTTCACCACTTGCCAAAGCTTCAAAATACAGCGAAATATCCGTTATTGCCAATTCGGTCGATTTGGGCTTAACCGCAGGTTCGGCGTGCCTTATGGACGGAGCAACCGGCGAATTACTTTATGAGCATAATTCTCACGAAAAACTTGAACCTGCTTCGGTTACAAAAGTAATGACTTTGCTTTTGGCAATGGAGGCATTGGACAGCGGCACGGTTTCGTTGGACACAAAAATATGCGCAAGTCTTAAAGCTTCGCAAATGGGCGGTTCGCAAATATGGTTGGAATACGGCGAAGAACTTACTTTCGACGAAATGCTGAAAGCCGTTGCGGTTGTTTCGGCAAACGATTGCGCCGTTGCGCTTGCCGAACACCTTTCGGGCAGTGAAGAAGCGTTTGTCGAATTGATGAACAAACGTGCCCTTGAACTCGGAATGGTCGATACGCATTTTGCCAACTGCACAGGTTTACCGCAGGAAGGTCATCTAACAAGCGCATATGATATTGCCGTAATGACTCGCGAACTTTCAAAGCACAAAACTATTTTCAATTATACCACAATATGGATGGATTCACTCCGCAACGGCGAAATGGGACTCACCAACACAAACAAACTGATTCGTTTTTATAAAGGCGCAACCGGAATGAAAACCGGCTTTACTTCAAGCGCGCAATATTGCCTTTCCGCAACGGCTTCCCGAAATAATTTAAATCTTATTGCCGCCGTTATGAAATGTTCGACTTCCGACGAAAGATTCGAAAACGCAAAAAAACTGTTGGATTACGGATTTGCAAACTTTTCTTCTTTTTCGTCGGAAGTACGCGATTTGCCCAACGTAAAAGTAAAAGGCGGAACGGAAAACGAAGTTCCTGTAAAATACGAATCGGTCGATATCTTGCTGACAAAAAACAAAATAGGAAAAATAGAAGAACACGTTAATCTTCCGGACGAAATAAACGCTCCGATTAATGCCGGCGAAACTGTTGGGGAAATAGTTTATACAATAGACGGCGAAATTGTTGCAAAATCCGAAATATATGCGAAAAAAACGGTAAAAAAAGC
>CAZJCI010000124.1:0-6974 GCA_964544455.1 uncultured Oscillospiraceae bacterium | reverse complement strand
TTCCCCGATTCGGAGCAAACCGAAAACGATAACACGCAACCGCAAAACAGCCTTTTGCAAGATATTCCCGATTCGGAGCAAACCGAAAGCGATAACACGCAACCGCAAAACCGCCTTTCGCAAAATATCCCCGAGTCGGAGCAACCCGAAAACGATAACTCGCAACCGCAAAACGGCTTTTCGCAAGATTTCCCCGATTCGAAACAAACCGAAAACGATAACACGCAACCGCAAAACGGCTTTTCGCAAAATATTCCCGATTCAGCGGAAACCGAAAGCGATAACACGCAATACTCCGAATATTCCGATTGTCCCGAGTATTCCGAAAATTCGGAAACCGAAGAACAACCGCAGGATAACGGCGAATCAAGCGTAACCTCGCTTTCCAAAGCGGATTTGGACGCCATTTGCTCCTCGTTTTTAAAACTTTTGGAAGATTACATAGATTCCAAAGATTCGGAAACCCCCGAGGACGATTCAAGCCTCGCCGCCGTTCAAGCCGCCGAAAAAAGAAACGCAATAAAGAACATTTCTTCAACGGCGTTTTCGGCAAAAAGCGCAACGTCGGCAAACAGCGGATTTAAGCTTACGCCCAACCAGCGCAGTATTGCCGAAAAAGCGGGTATTCCCTACGACGAATACGCCGAACTTTTAAGAGATATTCCCAAAAACTCCAAATTGGGAAAAAAGTTTTTTTGAAGTAAAAAAATAAATTTTGAAAGGGGATTTTAAATATGGGAAAATTAATTTATAAAGGCGAACTTACGGGCGGAACTCACCCTCTTGTCCTAAAACTCAGCCTTGCCGAAAACGTAGACGTGGAAAAAGGCGATATTCTTTTTTTTGATCTGGAAAAAGGCGGCGTTACAAAAAAATTCGGCTCAAATCTGAAAATTGCGGGCGTTGCCGCCGAAAGCTATAAGGCGCAGGAAAGCCCGCTTGCGCCGGAATACGGAAGCGGCAAAGTTGCCTGCATTGTTTCGGAAAGCTCGGTTTATCACACGGATTCTTTCGCCTCTTTAAGCGTTCAAACCGGAAACGACGGCATACTTACAAGCGAATCGGTAACGGAAAACTTTTGCTACGACGGCATTGTGGGCGGAAAGCTTATGCTTGCGTATACCAACAAAGGCGAAGCGGCAACCGAAAAAAAAGGTTACCTCATCACGTCTGCGGAAAACGGCGACGGCTATTTAAAACTCGGTTGCAAAGGGCTCGGAGTTGACGCCGGCGAAAGCTATTATTTTATCCCGGGCTACGGTTGCCGAGGACTTAACGTAAAAACCGACGGCAAAATAGGTTTTGCAAGCTCAATCGGTAACATAACGGTTTTATCCGCCGACGAAAACGGTTCTCTTATTAAATTCACCAATATGCAATAAAACAAAATAATATTCGACTGAAAGGAATTGTTGCTATGAACGATATTTACACTTGGCCCAACGACCTTTATCCTCTTGTTAAAAAAAGATTCGACCTGCGCTACGCCAAAAGACTCGACGTTATTTCGCAAGTGTGCGACATAATCGAACAGGACGAAATAGATTACCGCCTTGAAGGCGTGGGCGGCTACGGCGAACTTCCCGAATACAACGGTTCTTCGCTTACAAGCGCAGACCAAAAAAGAAGCTTCATCACAACCGTAACCCCAAAAGAACACGCGCTTGCCGTAACTCTTTCCTATAAAAAAGCAAAAGTCGATCTTTCCGGCGAAGCCGCAAAAATAGGAACCCGTCTTGCGGATTCCGCCTATATGACGGTGCTTAACGAATTTTTCCGACTTTTCGGCAACGCCTTTTCCTCCGTCGGCGCGGACGGTTGCCCCTGGGCAAGCGCAACCCACCCGGTTAATACTCTTTCGGACTGTCAAACCTATTCCAATCTTATTTCGGAAAACTTAAGCGTTTCTTCCGTTGTTAAGGCGCAAACTTTGGCGTCCTCCTTTGTAACTCCCGACGGTCTTCCTTTTGCCGGCGATTTCGACCTTCTTCTTGTAAGCCCCGAACTTGAAGCCAAGGCAAAGGAAATTTGCGGTCCCAATTCAAAGCTTATCCCCGAAAAGAACCCCGATTCCGACGCAGGCGTCAACGCCGCAAACCCCATTTACGGTATGAAATATATTGTTGTTGGCGCGGGCGGCATCGGTTTTGGCGGCAAGCAATGGGCTTTGGCGGATTCAATGCTGCTTAAGGAAGTTTTAAAGCTGGTTTACGTAACAAAACCCACGGTTCTTGTTGCAAGACAGGACAATCCGCTTATCACGGACTACATAGGCTATGTTGATTTCGGATTCGGTTTTGCGGACGGACGACCTATTATCTTTTCAAATCCCGCCTGATTTTTTGAAAGCGAGTAATAACGTTATGGACTATTTAAAAATTGTTGACGACGGAATAATTAAGGTATCTTCCGCAGAAACGTTTGATTCCCACGGTCTTAAAGCAAGATTCAAAATAAAAAGCGGAACCGTTTATATCGGCAAACCGTTCGGCGGATTGAATTATACGCTTAAAGAAGGCGACGTTTTGGAATTTGCGGGCAAGGTGGAATATTCCGGAAATTCCGCTTTTATAGAATATTTGCTGTTTGACCGTGTTTGATTAACAAAATCCGAAAAAAAACATTCCGATACGGTTTTGCCGAAATCCGCTCCAATCTTAATTTTATTCGGTTTATTGCCGTAATCTGTTTTTAATCTTTTCCCAACGGCAAGGCGGCTTGTCGTTGGGAAAAATTTTGAAAAGGAGGGAATTACCTATGTATTCGAAAACTTTCACACTTGGCGAATGCAAAGAACGAATTTTAAAACTGTTGGAGCGTTACAGTTCCAACGGCGTCGAAAACGGCGTGGGAGAAGTTTTGGATATTCGCAACCGCGTTGCGGACTGCGTGAACGTTCATCTTAACAAGCTGTATTACGAATTTTCCCGAGAAAAAAAGAACAGCGAAATATTTTTTTACCCTTACGAAAAGACTTTTGATTACGGTTCTTTCGAGGTTACGCAAAACGACGTTTTTCAAAACTTTTTCGACGGCGAAAAAGTTGCGTTTTACGTTTGCGCACAGGGCACGGGACAAATTGTTTTTTATACTCCGCTTGAAACATACCGCTATGCGATAAATACTTCAAACGGAGAAAACTACGTTATTCGAGGATTTTTCGATAACGGGAGCCGGGAAAGTTGCCGATTTATTGTCGGTGCGGAGCCGCAACTGAAAATTCATTCTTTTTTTATTTACGACGGGTTTTATTCCGACGGTTGCAAAGAGCTTGTTTGCGATTCCGAAAAACTTGCGGCGTTTTTGCCCAAGGACTGCGCAAAAGTTGTGGGACTTATTCCAAAAAACAAAAGCTTTTCGGAAAACGTGAATTTTGAAATTAACGAGTCGGAACGAACGATTGTCGTTCCGCAAAAATTTGCGGGCGATTATATAATGGAATATATTTCCTATGCGCCCGAAGTTTCGGAAAGCGACGAATCCGCCTTTTGCGTTTCGCCCATAATTTTCGACGCGCTTTGCTATATGTGCGCCGCCGACCTTTGCCCCGCCGCCGACGGCGAACTTTTTTCAAAGCTTACCTATAAATACCGTGAAATTTTGGCAAATATTTACGACAGGCGCAAAAGTTACGGCTTGCGAAACGTTTTTTATTGCGGCAACGCAAAAAAAGCAAATTCGCTCATAAAAAAAGGAAAGCGAGGTTGGGTTAAACCGTGAGTTATGTAAACGTTGAAGTTCCGAACTTACCGTCGGAAAAGCGAGCCTATTTAAAGCTTAACGGCTTTAGCGGCGGCGTATGCTTTTCGAAATTCGATTCGCAACTTTCCGACGGGCAAAGTCCTTTTATGAAAAATATGATTTTCGATAATAATCTGCTTCGCGCAAGGTTCGGTCAGCAAACGCTCGGCAGCGGCGCAAAAGCCGAGGGAATCTTGCACTGCGTTTGCGAAAATACGTTTTTCGGATATAAAATTATGCACATCGGCGGCGGGCTTTATGCTTTTAACGGAAATAATTTTTCAACGCTGTGCGCCGACGTTCCGAACTGCAGCAGCTTTATTTTCGAAATGAACGCAAAACTTTATTTGTTTTGTTCTTCGGCAAAAATTTTTATTATAAACAACCGACTTGCGGTTGAAGAATATGAAATTCCCACCGTTGAAATTATGAAAAACGCCAAATACAGTCTTACGGAATATGAAAAAACGGAAAATGTTGCGGACAATATGCTTACGTTTCGAGTTTCGGTAACCTATGCGGAGCGCAATGCGGGAATTGAATATTATAAACTGCCCACGGAATGCGACGTCGATTATCCGATTATTATTACGGACGTTAAAACCGGGGAAAATCCCAAAGTCGATTTCACGGTTGAGGGCGATACGGTAACTCTTTCGGAACCGCTTTACGTTGCGTATAACATAAGCTATGTTCCCGCAAAGGGCGGCGAATACCGAAACTTCGATAAAATTTTCGGGTGTACGCTTACCTGCGCATACGGCGGGCGCACATTCGGCGGCACAAGAGTTTTCTTTTCCGGCAACGCCGATTATCCCGGATATTATTTTTACAGCGAGCTTTTGAACCCGCTTGAGATTCGCTCTCTTTCCTATGACATTTTGGGCAACGGAAGCGAAAAAATAAACGCTCTTGCCAAGCAAAAAGACAAGCTTGTCGCGCTGTGCGACAGGAGCGTTTATGAAATTTCCTATTCGTTTAACAACCAAACCGGCCCCGATTTTTCAGTTGCGGAAATAAGCGGAAAAATAGGTTGCGATATTCCGCAAAGCGTTCAGCTTATCGACAACAAACTGGTTTTTGCCAACACTTCTCCGGGGATTTTTATTATTGTTTCTTCGGACTATACGGACGAACTTTCGATTTTAAAAATTTCCGCCAACGTTTTGGGCGAGGGAACGGAATTCGGACTTTCAAACGAAACCTCACTAAGTTTGCAAAACGCCGTTTCCGCCGATTTCGACGGAAAATATATTTTGCTGTGCGCTTCGGGTAACGCCTATGTTTGGGACTACGGCAACACGCCGTACTGCTTTTCGGCAAATACCTTGCTTTCGCAAAAAAAGCTTGCCTGGTATTTTTGGGACAACCTGCGGGAAACAAGTCTTTTCGAAATAAACGGCTGTCTTTTCGGGACGGTGAACGGCGACGGTTCCGTTACCGAAAACAATTCCGTCGCCGACGGCAATTCCGTTGCAATCGTCAAATTTTCCGAAGAATGTTCGACCGACTTTGAAAGCCCCACAGACTGCGTTTTTCAAAGCGGAGAATTGGATTTTGGGGACGGTTTTGCCAAAAAAAGTCTTTGCGAACTTTTTCTTAACGTTGCAACCCAAAACGAGGTTACAATAAGGGTTTGCGTTTTTGCGGACGGAAAAGAAATTATGGGAAAAAGTTTTGAATTTGAAAAAAGCGAAAATGAAAAGATAAGCCGAATATTTATGAAAATTCCCGCTTACGAGGCGTACAGATTTTCGTTTTGCGTAACGGCAAGCGGCGGTTCGGCGGGGATATACGACTCGGCGTTAAAATTGCGGTCAAGGGGAATTTATTACAGATAAAACGAATAAAAAAACGGAGGTAAAATTATGGCTTCTAAATGGAAATATGCAAATCTCGGTTCGGAAAGCCGATTGGAAATGTTGCGCAACGGCAACAAAAGCGTTTTCGACGAAGAAGTTGCACGAACAAAGGATATTACCAAAGCAAGACGGGAGCTTGGTTTGGACACAACAAATCAGGAAAAATGGATGGACGAGGTGGGATACAATTACAGTCTTTCCTTTGCCGCTCCCGCGGATACCGTAAGCAAAAGCGGATATTCGCAACTTTATCTTGACGGCGACGGCAAAAAATCAACCGCAAAAGCAAAAACCGTCGCCGCTCCCGCAAACACGTATATTACCGACGCAAAACTGAAAATTCAAACCGCAGGCAAACTTGCCAAAAAAGCCGCCGTGCAAAAGTACGACGTTTTAAAGCAAGCGGCAAAAGAAGAGCTTTATTCTTCCAATCCTTATTTGGAAGAAGCGTTAATAAACAGCGGGGCTTCGTTAAACGGAGGAAAAGCCGCAAAAGCCGCAAAAGCGATTGAAAATCGGCTTGAGGAGATATACGCCGACTACGACGGCGAACTTGCAAAAGAACTTGATTCGCTTGACAAAAAATACGCCGCAATGACGGACAAAATTCTTGAATACCGAAAAAGCGGAACGGCGAAAAAATCGCTTGGTACAATCGCAAACGTACTTGTTAAGAACGCCGCCGCCGAGGACGGCTATTCGGCGGCGGACGTTCCGGGAGTTTCGGGCGGACCGACGGTAAAAAAAGTCGGCGGCGCGAAAAGCGACGGCGTAAATTTGCAAACCGAAAAATCGGCAGTCAAAAGCTTGAACGGCATAACTTCAAATTCAAACGGCAAAAATAAGACTTACTCGCAAGCGGCGGCGGGGGCAAAGTCGGATACCGCAACGGCGGCGGCAAAAAATTCCGACGGCGCAAAAAGCGAGTTCGGCGAAAACGGACTTTCGGATATTTTGAGCGAACTTTTAAAAAAGCTTGCGGAATTCGGAAAAAACAGGAACTGAACTTCCTCTTTGGTAATATCTTTGTCAAAAACAGGAAGCGCACTTCCTCTTTGGTGATATTTTCGGCTAAAACAGGAAGCGCACTTCCCCTTTGGTAATATTTTCGCCAAAAACAGGAAGCGCACTTCCCCTTTGGTAATATTTTCGCCAAAAACAGGAAACGCACTTCCGCTTTGGTAATATTTTCGGCTAAAACAGGAAGCGCACTTCCTCTTTGGTAATATTTTCGGCTAAAACGGGAAGCGTACTTCCGCTTTGGTAATATCTTTGTCAAAAACAGGAAGCGTACTTCCTCTTTGGTAATATCTTTTTCAAAAATTTCGGCAAAAACGCAAGGAAACTCACGCAAACAGGGTTGTTGCGTGT
>CAZJCI010000123.1:0-7038 GCA_964544455.1 uncultured Oscillospiraceae bacterium | reverse complement strand
TTTACTGCTTTATATACTTCGGTTGTGTTATAGCAAAGATAGGACTCAACCGTGAAAGTATATGTTTCGTTATTATAGGAAACGTCGAAATAAAGATCGTCTCCATCTTGTCCCGAACCGTCCCACTTATAAAGATAAGAAACATCGTTGCCGTCGGCGTCTTTTTTTGCTTCGACGGTCATACCATTAAACGAAACCGATTCATTTTGGTGATTGATCAGTTCTTCTTTTCCGAGCAGTTCGGTTACGTCAACAGGCTCGGCTATATAATTTCCGCTAATTATTTCGAATGTTGCGTCGGTAATTTCAACTTCTCCGGCCCATTCGGACTTATAGCCTTCGACTCTTATTTTTGTGCCGACTGTAAGCTTGTTATATTCGTCTTCGGTGCAGGGCATATCGTAAACAAAATAAGCTCCGTCTTCGGCTTGCGTATAAAAACTTCCTTTTCCTTCCCACCAGGATTGCTTTGCCTGAATGTAGGTTTCAACGCAAACTTTGCTGTCGAGTTGTGCGTCAACAAATTCCTTGTGAGACATAACCTTGATTTCTGTTTGATTTTCGTTGTTTTCTTGGTTGTTCACGTTTTGATTTTCGTTGTTTTTGTCATCTGTGCTATTGTTACAAGCGGTAAAGCACGTAACAAGCGAGAGAGCGAGAATTAATGTGAGAAATTTTTTCATGGATAAATCTCCTTAAATTTTTTAAGATATATTGATTATACACCCAAAAAGCACTTTAGTCAATAGTAAAGGCAACACAATTTACATTTTTTGCAGTAGTATGTAACAAAACTATAATAATAACAACGCTGCGGACTGCGTGATGCGGAAAGGCTATTTGCCGTGTTTTGTTTTTCTTTTTGCAATATGTGTGCGAACGGCATATATTGCAAAGAACGTCCAAATTCCAATGAGAATAAGGATTAGTGCTTTGGAGGTTGGCGGAAGAGAACTAAAGCTTGGCGATTGGCTTTGTTGAGTAGTACTTGCGGTAAAAACGTTGTTGAGCTGATAAAGCGAAACCATATCGGAATACAGCGTTTCGAAGTATTCATCGTTTATTGTTTCGTTGCGGCGTACCGATTTTGTTACGTTTTCAATCATTTGTCCCGCCGCACTTCTTAAAGATGCCGAGCCGTTAAAAATCGGAGTTATGAAAGTATTTTCAATATTGTTCAATACAATTTTTGTTGCGTCGATTTTTATATAATAATAAGTTTCGTTATCTTCGCCGCTACGGTTGAGATAATCAAGATATTCCGCACTTTTTTGGGCTTTTGCGGTGACGGGAACATAACCTTCCGTTTTTGAGTAAGCAATTTGAATATCGTTTGTAAGTAAATACTGAACGAAAAGCCATGAAGCCAAAACTTCCTGTTCGTCGGATTTATTGAATATGCACACCGACGGGCCTTGTGAAATCATTTTGGGATTATCGACGTTATATTGAGGTATTGTCATAACAACCGTTTCGAAATTTGTTTTTTTTGATTCGTGTATATCTGTCAACGGAGCGTCGGTTCCCATCCAAGTTGAGCCTGCTGTTGAATCTATTGCAAAAACACACTGTCCGGAGTTTAAATAATTTCCGGGATAACTTGATATTTTGAATGTTGAAAACGCTCGTGTTTTGGTATGCTCAACAATTGATTTTAATATATTTTCGGTTTCGGTGTTAAAAATGTATATGTTGCCAAGTTCATCGGAATACGGCGCATCTTTTTGTTTTAGCATTTGAATCATCATATTATCTGTGGATTTGTATATAAACGGAATCATTACGTTTTGACCGTTCAACTTATATGTGCCGTCGGAATTTTTTTCCATTGCCGCTTCGGAAACTTCCCAAACAAAATCCCAAGTGAGAACGTCCGGCAATTTGTAGCCGAGTTTTTCAACAAAGGTTTTGTTTATATAACATGCTTCGCTTGAACGCATATACGGTAGTGCGAAATAGCTGTTTCCGAAAGCGCATTCCGAAAGAAATTCCGGAATTATTTCATCTTTTGTGGGAGCGTCGAACTTTACCGCACTTCCGCCAAGACCGTATTTTTCGTCGTTAATTAACGGATTTAGATTGACAACAGTGTTTTTGCCGGTAATATATGTTGCAATGTGGTCGGGGTATGTTATGCATATATTCGGCGTTGTGTTGGTGGAAATATTGGTTATTACGTCGTTATATATTCTGCCGTAATCAGTATAAAGCCGCAAATTTATTGTAACGTTTGGATAAAGCTGTTGAAAATCTTCAATAGCTTTTTCGTATACGGCGGTTTGAGCTTTGTTGGTATCGTTTTTTGCCCAGAAAGTAAGTTCATAGTTGCGTGATACGTCAAAATTTTCGGGTACGGAATAATTCTCCGCATATTTTGTTTCGTTTACCGATTTTAAATAATTATCGGTTGAGCTTTTTTTCAGTTCGCCGTGGCAAGAGCAAAATTGTGACAAAAGAATCGGCAAAAGTAAGCACAACGACATTTTTTTGGCGATATTCATTATTCTTTTGTACCTCCTCTTGCGATGCCGGACATTATTTTCTTTCGGAATATCAGAAACAATATTATCAGCGGAACCGATATAATTGTGACAGCCGCCATCATTGTGGTGATATTTTCTCTTCCGAACGCGCTTTCTCGTATTTCCTGAATTCCGTTGGATAAAAGATAATAATTTTTGTTGTCGGTGATAAGCCGTGGCCAAACATAAGAATTCCAACATTCGATAATTTTTAAAATTGCTATTGTTACGACAGTGGGTTTACAAACGGGAAGCATAACTTTTATAAGATATTTAAAATCCGATGTGCCGTCAACTTTGGCGGCGTAATAAAGATTATTCGGAATCTGAGAGAAATTTTCCTTTAGGAGATAAATATAAAATACCGAAGTCACGGAAGGAAGAATAAGTCCGGTGAATGTATTTTTTAAATTAAGCGAAGTAACGGTTGAGTAGTTTGTTATGATTACAAGCTCATTGGGAATCATCATTAACGAAAGAAAAAGAGTGAAAACAATGTTTTTACCTTTAAAGTTAAGTCTTGCAAATGCAAAAGCGGCGGGTACTATAACGATAAACATTACGGCTGCGGTAATAAGCGTAAAAATAACCGTGTTGACAAAATACTTTCCAAGGCTGATACTTGTGAAAGCGTCGGCGTAATTTTGAAAGGTTGGGTTTAGGACGTAAAGCTTCGGCACAATTTCGGAATTATATTCGGTGTTTGGTTTTACGGAAGTAAGCAACATCCAAAAAAACGGAAAAAGCACAATTATTGCCCAAAATGCAAGAAACAAATATATTGCGGTTTTTGCAATGATTTTCTTTGCGGAAGATTTTTGTTTGATATTGTTTAAATTATATATATTATTCATAATATATTCACCTTGAATTTAATAAAAAACTCGCTTTTTGCTTACTGCAAGATTTATGCAAGTGACTGTAAGAACAATTGCAAAAAGAATAATTGCCGCAGCCGAAGCGTAGGATGGATAGCCACCTCCGTCGCTGTAAAGACGGTCGTATATGTATCCGACAATTGTGTTCATTTCGGCAACGTTAAGGTTGGTGCCGAAAAGCGCAACTGCGTCGTTATATGCTTTAAATGCGCCGATAAATCCTGTGATAACAAGATAAAAGAGCATCGGAGAAATCATAGGAAGCGTGATTTTTCGGAATATTCTGAATTTTGAAGTGCCGTCCACCTTTGCCGCATTATAGTAATTCTGATTTACGGAAGCCAACGAACTTGTCAGAATTAAAATTTTAAACGGCATTACCATCCATATGGTATAAAGACACAGAACCGTCATTTTTGCCCAATACGGACCGTCGATAAAATCTATCGGAGAAATACCGAAAACAGCTAAAAAAGAATTAACAAGCCCGGTGGAATTGTCTGTTGTTTTGAAAAGAATTGAAAAAACCAGCCCCACTGCAAGAGTGTTTGTGACATAAGGCAAAAAGTATATTGTTTGAAAAGCACTGCGCAATTTTTTTATTGAAGAAAGCGCAAGTGAAATAAGCAGTGAAATTAATGTGGAAATCGGAACCGTTATAAATACAAGAATTAAAGTGTTTTGCAATGCTTTGAGAAAATAGGGATCGGAAAGCACCTTGAAATAATTATATCCGCCTATGCCGGTGTACGTTTGCGAGGCAAAATTGAAGTTTTCTTCGAAAGAATAAATAAAAACGTCAATCAGCGGATAAATCATAAAGACTCCCAAAAAAATTATTGTCGGTAGGAGATAGAGCCATGCTTTATAATTTTTGTTATCCATGATAAAAACTCCGTGATATTAAAAATAAAGTCGTTTTTCGGTATTTTTATCGAAAATCAACACTTTTTGCGGCTTTAGTTCAAACGCAACGGCACTATTTTGCGGAACATCGTTTTCGGAAGCGATAACGGAACGCACGGATGAATCGGATTCCGGGTTTGAGGAAACAACGGTGATGTCTCGCCCCATAATTTCGATTCCGGTAACTGTGCAAGTAAGAGTGTTGTTTCCGTGAGAAAGAACAAAGCCTTCCGGTCTTATGCCGACGATGACTTCCGAATCGTCGATATTTTTTACGTCCAAAACGCAGTCTTTTCCAATATAAAGTTTTTGATTTTTTATATATCCGTTGAAAATGTTTATGGGCGGTGTTCCCAAAAACTTAGCGACAAACAAATTAGACGGATTATCGTATATTTCCTGAGGTTTGCCGATTTGTTGTATAACGCCGTTTTTCATAACAACAATGATGTCGGAAATACTCATTGCTTCTTCTTGGTCGTGTGTGACGAATACTGTTGTGATTTTTGTTTCACGTTGGATTCGACGGATTTCTTCACGTGTTGCAAGGCGAAGCCGTGCGTCGAGGTTCGAAAGAGGTTCGTCAAGAAGAAGAACTTTGGGCTTTTTTACCAATGCTCTGGCTATGGCGACTCTTTGCTGTTGACCGCCTGACAATTCCGAAGGTTTTCTTTCCAAAAGCTCGTCTATTTGGACAAGTTTTGCAATTTCAAAAGCCTTTTCAAGCATTTGCTTTTTAGATAATTTTTCTTTGCCTTTTAGGTTTTGAAGCGGGAATATAATATTTTCCAAAACGGTGAGATGCGGATAGAGCGCATAATTTTGAAAAACCATTCCGACTCCTCTTTGTTCGGGTTCAAGGTGTGTGACATCGGTTTCTCCAAAATAAACTTTACCGTCGGTTGGTTTCAGCAATCCGCAAATAAGGTTAAGTGCGGTGCTTTTGCCACACCCGGAAGGTCCCAGAAGTCCGACAAGAGTTCCGTCCGATATTTCAAAATCAAAATTATTTACGGCTGTTATGTCCGAACCGTCCTTTTTGTTTCGACTTGGAAATTTTTTTGTAAGATTTTTTAATACGATTTTCATTAATTCAGCATCCTTTTATTTTCGGTACAATAAGTATTATAGCATAAATTGAGCGGTTTGGCAATAGGTGGAAAGAAAATTTTCGACGAATTTGCAATACAAAAAATGTTGTGATTAAAAAAACAAAAAACCGATATTTGAATATGGTTCAATACCGGTTTTTTGAAAGATTACAAAATTAATAAACTTTTATGTTTAATCGATATATTGCGAAGTGAATTCTGCGATTTTTCCGCTTTCCTTCATACTTGTAATGGAATTGTTGATTTTTTCAAGAAGCTCTTTGTTGCCTTTTTTTACGGCAATACCGTATTGTTCATCATCGAAAGCGGTGCTGTCTTCAACAATTTTTAAACCTTTGTTGTCTTTGATATAGTTTTCGGCGGTTGCGGAATCTATAACGACAACATCGCATTTGCCGTTCATAAGTTCAAGAATGGCATCGGAGCCTTTTTTAAACGCTTCATACTTATACTCTAATTTTTTTACGCAGTCTTCACCGGTGTAGCCTTGAATAACGGCAATTTTTTTATCTGCCATATCCGAAGCGCTTTTTATGTCGGAATTTTCGGGAACAATCATAACTTGTGTTGCTGTGTAATAAGGAACCGAAAAATCAACGGATTCGGCTCTTTCGGGGTCGATTGTCATACCTGCGATAACCGCATCGACTTTGCCTTCGTCAAGAGCGATTAAAAGGGAATCGAATTCCATATTTTCGATAACCGCTTCTTCGCCGATTTGGTTTCCGATTTCTTTTGCAATGCACATATCGATACCGTCGAATTGACCGATTACGCCTTCGGCGGAAACGAATTCAAAAGGAGGAAATTCGGCGTTTGTACCGAAAATAATTTTTCCTTCGTTGTCCGTTTTGTTGCAAGACGAAAGACCTACCGTTAATGCTGCCGCAGCAAGCGTTGCTGCAAGAATTTTGATGAATGTTTTCATAAATCATTCTCCTTTAAATAAATTTTATAGTATTCTCCCTGTGGGATTATACACGTTTAAAGAACTTTTCCAAGAAAAGATTTTAGTCGCGCATTTTTTTGATTCTGAGTATTAAAAATTATTTGAGGTGTGCCTTCGGCGGAAACTATGCCGTATTTAATCGACATATTGCAAAATAAATTCGGTAATTTTTCCGCTTTCCTGCATATTTTCAATGGAATTGCTGATTTTTTCAAAAAGCTCTTTGTTGTCTTTTTTTACGAAAATACCGTATTGTTCGGAAGCAAAAGCATTATAATCTTCAATAATTTTCAATCCGTTATTGTCGCTGATATAAATTTCGGCGATTGTATAATCTGTAACAACAACATCGCAGTTGCCGTCCATAAGTTTTTGAATGGCGTCGGAGCATTTTTCAAACGCTTCATAATCAAAATTTAATTGTTCAACACAGTATTCGCCGGTGTTGTCATGAATAACGGCAATTTTTTTATTTGCCATATCGGAAGCTTTTTTGATTTCGGAGTTTTCGGGAACAATCATAACTTGTGTTGCTGTGTAATAAGGAACCGAAAAAACAACGGATTCGTCTCTTTCGTGGGTGATTGTCATACCTGCAATAACCGCGTCGACTTTGTCTTCGTCAAGAGCGATTAAAAGGGAATCGAATTCCATATTTTCGATAACCGCTT